>JARROY010000077.1:10227-14477 GCA_037383445.1 Anaerolineales bacterium
CCATTTTGGCCTGGGCGAATAAACAGGTAGGAGGTTGAGATGAGAGTCGCGTATCAGGGTGAGCCAGGGGCTTTTAGTGAAGAAGCAGGTCTTGCATACTTTAGTGGAGTTGAAATGGTCCCGCAGGAGTCATTTGAGGATGTTTTTACCGCAGTTGCGACAAAGTCCTGTCAATCAGGGTTTATTCCCATCGAAAATTCGTTGGCAGGCAGCATCCACGAGAACTACGACCTCCTCTTGCGCCATGAACTGCATATTGTGGGAGAGTATTTCCTGCGAGTTCGACACTGCCTGATTGGATTTCCACAAGTTGAGCTCCCGGAGATCAATCTGGTCATCAGCCATCGGCAAGCGCTTGGGCAGTGTGCTGGTTACCTGCGTCAATTGAACTTAAAGGCTATGCCAGTATATGATACAGCCGGGAGCGTGAAGATATTAAAAGAAAGTGGAGAAAGGGGCACGGCCGCGATTGCATCCAAACGCGCCGCTGCAATCTACGGGATGCAGATCTTACAAGAAGGCATCGAAGATAACCCTGAAAACTACACCCGATTTTTAGAGATAGCACCAGAGCCGGTTGTACCAAAAGGCAGTGCCAAAACGTCGATTGTGTTCTCGTTACAAAATCAGCCCGGAGCATTGTTCAAGGCGTTGAGCGTCTTTGCGCTGCGGGATATTGATTTGACCAAGATCGAGTCGCGCCCTTTGGCGGGAAAACCCTGGGAGTATTTGTTCTACGTGGATTTTCTGGGTGGGTTAGATGATTCTAACATTCAGCGTGCCGTGGATCATCTTTCTGAATATGCTATGATGTTGAGGATGCTTGGATCGTATCCTCGGAATGTGCTTGACGCATCAACGGGAATGGTATAGAATTTGCCTCAATATGTCACCGGTAAACCGCTTCTTTTTTGCTTCCTATTATTACGGCACTCCACAACGGAGGCCGTTGGCAGTGCTTAAGCGGTAGGTAGACGGAAGAATTATTTCTGATTACCCAAAGAGCGAGCCATTCGGCTCGCTCTTTTTAGTTTTAGGAGGTCTTATGACAACTCGCGGTATTCGGGGAGCTACATCTATTGAAAGTGATGCTGAAAACGAAGTGTTGGCAGCCACGCGAGAATTACTGACGGCCATTTGTGAGGCTAATCCTGACTTGAAAACAGAGCACATCGCCAGCGCGATCTTCACCACAACAGAAGACATTTCCTCTGTTTACCCAGCACGTGCTGCCCGTCAATTGGGCTGGGATAAGGTGCCGATGATCTGCGCCCGTGAAATCCCGGTGCCAGGAAGTTTGCCTTTTTGCATCCGTGTTCTGATTCACTGGAATACAGATAAAGAACAATCAGAAATTAAACACATCTATTTACACAATGCTGTTAAATTGCGGCCTGATCTTATGGAAGATGATCAGCAAAAATCAAAGGAGGTGCAATTATGATGATCATAATGAAACCTAATGCAACCCCGCAGGAAGTGGAAAATGTGATCGAGAAAATCAATTCAATTGGTTTGTCCGTCCATCTTTCACAGGGGGTTGAGCGCACCATCATTGGCGCGATAGGTGATACCCACAACTTGCCGACCGAAAAATTTGAAGGGCTGGTGGGAGTGGAAGCGGTGCAGCGGATCACGAAACCGTTCAAGTTAGCATCCCGCCAGTTTCACCCGGGAAATTCGGTCTTTCCTTTAAATGGGTTTTCGATCGGTGGTGAAGAGGTGGTGCTGATTGCGGGACCTTGTTCGGTCGAGTCCCGCTCGCAGATTATCGAAACTGCCTTCGCTGTCAAAGAAGCAGGTGCGAACGCCATCCGTGGAGGAGTCTTCAAACCCCGCACATCCCCGTACTCTTTCCAGGGCCTGGGAGAAGAAGGTCTTGAATACCTGGCAGAAGCGCGCCAACAAACTGGTCTGCCAATCGTGGTGGAGATCATGTCACAGGTGCAAATTGATTTGATGCTTAATTATGTAGATGTTTTGCAAGTTGGGGCGCGCAATATGCAAAACTATAATCTTCTCAATGTGATCGGCAAAACACAAAAGCCTGTCTTGCTCAAGCGTGGATTTTCAGCCTCGATTGAAGAACTGCTGATGTCTGCCGAATATATTTTATCCGGAGGCAATAAGCAGGTCATTCTCTGTGAGCGCGGCATCCGCACCTTTGAGACTGCCACCCGCAACACCACAGATATCAATGCTGTCCCTGTACTCAAGTCGCTGACGCATTTGCCCGTGATCCTCGATCCGAGTCATTCGACAGGACATGCCAATTATGTGTCTGCGATATCCAGGGCAGCCGTTGCAGCAGGAGCGGATGGCATCATCGTTGAAGTGCATCAAGACCCCACCCATGCTCTCTCCGATGGGAAACAGTCCCTTACCCCAGAGGCCTGGTCGGGCTGGGTCTTATGGGTGGTTCCCTTGCTCTCTCGCTCAAAGGGCGCTGCGGCCGATTGAGTGCTCTTGACCTGCACCAACCCACGCTTGATCTTGCTCTTCGCCAAGAGGTGGTTCATATCGCCGGTACTGATCCAGCGAATATCTTGTCGGATGCCGACCTGGTGATCCTGTCTTGTCCTGTTCCGGCAATCTTAGATTGGGTGGAACGTCTGCCGGATTATATCCAGCATCCATGTATTGTTCTCGACATTGGCTCTACAAAACGCGCCATTGTAGCCGCCTTTGAATCGTTACCGTCAAACTTTGACCCGATTGGTGGACATCCGATCTGTGGCCGTGAAAAGCTCTCGCTTGAGAATGCAGAACGATTTCTCTACCACGAAGCGCCTTTCGTGCTGACACAGCTTTCCCGCACCAGCGAGAATGCGCGGTCGGCTGCTGTGCAGATTGTAGATGCCCTTGGGGCTAAACCTGTCTGGTTAAGTGCCGATGACCACGACCGGATTTTGGCTGCTACCAGTCATCTGCCGTATCTCCTTTCCTCTGTGCTGCTCCATGCTGCCCCAGAGGATGCGGCACCTCTCATTGGGCCCGGATTTCGTTCCTCGGCACGGCTGGCAGGGACCCCTTCCAGTATGATGCTGGGAGTCCTGCACTCCAATGCAGATAATGTCCTCAACTCGATATCCGTTTTTCGTCAAACTTTGGATGCCGTTGAAACAGCTCTTGTAGAGGAAAATATGCCTGAGCTGGAAGCGATATTAGATCAGTCCAGAAGTAAATATTTAAGGCTTAATGCATCGTGATGCAGCAAATAGAAATACTCCCTATAAGCGATCCGCTCAATGCTGCTGTCAGAGTTCCCGGGTCAAAATCAATCACCAATCGGGCTTTGCTGATCGCATCCCTAGCAAATGGCACAACTACACTCAAGAATGCGCTTTTTTCTGATGATTCCAGGTACTTGGCAGGCGGCCTTGAAACGCTTGGTTTTGAGATCGATCTCGATCCTGCCTCGGAGCAAATCAAAGTTACGGGATTGGGCGGAAAGATCCCAGCATCCAGTGCTAATCTATTTGTCGGTAATGCGGGGACAGCGGCGCGTTTCCTGTGTGCCTTTCTTACGCTGGGAAACGGGGACTACGTGCTCGATGGGGATCAGCGCATGCGGGAGCGCCCAATCGCAGATTTGGTTTCTGCGCTCACCCAGTTGGGAGCTGAAATAGATACTACAAATGGTTTGTTGCCGTTAAAGATTCTCGGCACAGGGCTCCCTGGCGGGAAAACAAAAGTTACCGGACCATATCGATGATGTCTGAGTTTGATGTTGAGATCCAGCAAACCGGGTACAGCCACTTTAATATCTATCCATCGACATATTCCTCAAGAGAATCCTATCCAATCGAATCGGATGCCTCCGCGGCCTCGTACTTCTTTGCCGCGCCAGCTATCTGCGGCGGAACTATAAGGGTGGAAAATATCTCCCGCCAATCAAAGCAGGGTGATATTGCCTTCCTGGATGTTCTTGACCAAATGGGATGCTCCATTTCTGAGGTTGGCAATAGCATCCAGGTGTCGGGCACTTCCCTCCTGCATGGCATCGAGGTGGACATGCGGGATATTCCCGATACCGCTCAAACGTTGGCCGCTATCGCACCATTTGCCGCTACACCTACGCGAATTCGCGGGATTGAATCGGCCCGGGTGAAAGAAACCGATCGCGTTTCGGCGACCTGTACTGAGCTTTCTCGGTTGGGTGTGCGGGTGGAGGAATTTAGGGATGGCATGACCATCTATCCCTGTGACAATCTGCAGCCAGCTGCCATCCAAACCTACAATGATCACCG
>JARROY010000078.1:0-1596 GCA_037383445.1 Anaerolineales bacterium
ATGAAAACGAACCTGGCGTAGAGGGCGTATCGGTCAATTTACTCTCCAAACAGGGTGATTTACTCCAATCCACCCAAACAGATGAAGATGGCTTGTTCCGCTTCGTAGACTTGGCAGCCGGAGAGTATGCGCTGGAATTTTCATACCCCAACACGTTTTTTTCACCTCTAAATGCGGGCAGTGATCCGGGAAAGGACAGCGACGCAGATGCCGATGGCAAGACCGCCGTCTTCAGGCTGGGAACCGGTGAGCAACGCGCGGATGTAGATGCAGGACTGCTCTACCCCGGCCATGCCGCAGTCTGCCCCCTGACCGGATTACCTACCGATGCCGACCTGCTGGACAACCGTCCAATATTCATCTCCATCTCTCACTTCCCAGCCTGGGCGACGCGCCCCTCGACCGGTCTCAATTCCGCCCCGGTAGTCTTTGAAACGCTGATCGATGAAGGACAGACCCGTCTGCAGGCTTTGTTCTACTGCGGCTATCCCAAAAATAACTCGTCTTCCGATGTCACCGCCCAGGACAGCGGGTTCGATATCCGCGGCGTGCGCTCCGGCAGGATCTTTTATTCCGAACTGGCCAAATTGTTCAGCGCAGGGCTGATCTTTGGGGGAGCATCTGCGGAGGTATATAAGGAAATTGCCCCCTACCAATGCGGGGTGGTCGATAACCAAGGAATCCCCAAAAATATCGGCGGTGCCGGGCTGGATATTGACAGCCTGCAAGCGATTGCTGAGAAATGCAAACAGCCGCTTGGCAACACCCAATTAGATGTCTGGCAGTTTGGGCCACCCCCTTCTGGTGGTGAAATAGCAGATAACTTCCTGATGGTCTACAACTATCTCAACCAGACCCGCTGGGAGTTCAGCCCGGAGGCTGGCGGCTATCTCCGCTATCAGAACGATCCCGAAACGCCTGATGAGTTTACTTTGAGCACAGACAAACTGACCGGGCAAGCAATCGTTCGCCAGAATATCCTCCTGCTGGAAGTCCCGCACCAGGTGCTCAACCGCGCCGGCACCATCATCGACTTTGACCTGACCAATGAACGAGGTTTCGCCTGGCTGCTTCGAGACGGCGCCATCTATAAAATTTGCTGGAGCGCCATATTCAAGGATTATGCTACCTCCTCAAACCGGTACCGCCCGCCCTTGCTGTACGATTGCAGCAGCAAAGAACCCGTTAACTTGGCATACGGTTCCATGTGGATCAATGTTGTGGATCCTTCGTTCTGGCTTGAGCAAAAGGGAGAAACCCTGACGGCCACACAGCCCTTTTTGGGATACGGTCCCTAACCCCAATTAATCCCACCATAACAAAAAAGCCTCGGTGAGAAAGATTGTTCACCAGGCTTTTTCCGGCACCCACCCAAACGAATTATTGGGGCGCATTTTGCTGTTCTTTAAGTTTAAAACAAGTTCATCAAGCCGCTGGCATTTCCTCCAAATAGACAACGTCTGTGGGAGAATTTACTTCCAACAAGTCCAAGGTGGATCTCAAGATACGCATCTGTTGGGCTTGATCCCCCGGCATTCCAATTGGGCAGCCAGCCGGCAGGTAGGTGGCTGTTAGGCGGGGAGGGGCCGTCATATG
>JARROY010000078.1:1659-14503 GCA_037383445.1 Anaerolineales bacterium
CAGCGATATTGTTCACCTCCAGCGCCCGGGCAATTAAACCGGCCGTTTGGATACATAGGTGACCAACAGGGACGATCAGGGCGGCCTGCACCTGGTTTTCTTTCGCTGTCCGGAGGATGTTTGGAATGAGCTCTTTTACCACCCGGATGGCATGCGGCTGAACTCCACACAAGCTGATGAAAACGGGAGCCAAACTCCCAATATACTTATCCTCGGCCAATTTCTGTAAATGTTCCAAAGGCAGCAATACCTGTGGGTCTTTTTGAATAAGATTTTGGTCAACCCCCGGATGGCTAAAGACCAGTTTTCTCAGCTGTGTTGTGACTGGGATAAGCCTGATTGAATAATCCCCTAACGGGTGTCTGCAGTCAAACGGTCTCTGAAATTTAGGATAATAGGCACCCGCCGTAGAGATGAGCAGGATACGGCTGGTTTTTAAAATCACCCCCTTGGACCCGGGCGCTAAATTATTCTTTGGGTAGGTGTATAACGACCAATCGGCTTCTCCTGTTTTCTCTAAATGGGAGAGCCATCCAGACTGGAACTCGCGCAGCCATTCTAACGGCCGTTCGAGAATCTCCATGTCTGTTGCACTTCGAAATGATCCTGTATTGGGGACATGAATGTTCATTTCAGTGTTGGTTTCCTTGTTAATGAATTATGTCACTATTATAGGAGGTTTCTTTCCAAAAGCAGCTAACGTTTTTGTTGGGTAACGGTTTTGATAGGGGGACATTGGTACTATTTGCGATTTCACTCATTCCCAGCACAAAACAAATGTTCTGGTATAATGAGGTATTCAATTTGCCTGCTTGGAGGAATGTACAATGGCCCTCGATTTTCAGCAAGTACGCCAGCAGATTCAAGCCCTGACCGAAGGAGCCCCCGAAAGACAAGAGAAAAAACGCAAGCTGCTGGAAGAAGCCAGCAGACTGCTCAATACCTACGCCATGGACCTGGAATACCTGCGGGATAAAGTCCAACGGGCAGCCAACCTGGATAGATATTTCCGCAGTGCGCTGCCGGTGTCTGAGGCGCTGAACGAGAGTTTTCCGCTGCCAGCCCTCCCCCAGCAAGCGACTATCATCGCCGCCGACGGCTCCCAGATTAACCCTGACCGGCACTTAGGGACAGAATATTGCCTGGTGAACGTAGGCGCTATCTCGATGAATCTCAGTCAGAGCAGCCCACCTCAAACCACAATTAAAACCACCCTGTATTATGGGGATGAGGTTTTTTCCATGCAGGAAAAAATCGTTGCGCTTATCCGGGATACGCGCGAGCGCGAAATCCTGGCAGACCTGGCTGAAAGAACCGCGGGGCTAACCATTACCTTTACCGATGGGCCGGTAGAGCTTTGGGGGCGCGAGGTTGCGCTGGAGGTGGAAGAAGTCCGCGAGGAAAGCAGCTATTTCGATCGATACATGGAAGCCCTTTCCAAACTGTATTCACGAAAGACGGTGACAGCCGGGTACGTGGACACTCCACGTTCCGATCTGCTCATCAGGCTGCTCGAACTGGCACCGGATAATAAAAAAGTGGAAGACGCACGCAAAAACCGCTGGCTTCGCCCCATTCTGGACACCGAAATCCTCAGCCCGGTGCTGAAGCCAGGCGAACGTTCCGCTGTCTTTGGACTGATCTCTCGCACCTCTCATAAATACCAGAACGAGTTCAGCCTGCACTTTTTTTACCTGAATGTCTCCTTAGATGAGAACAAACCCATGCTGGCACGAATCGAAATTCCGGCATGGGTAGCGCGCGATCCTAAGATGGTCGATGCCCTGCATGCCGTCCTCATACAGCAGTGCCAGATCATCCCCACCAGGCGCTACCCCTACCTGCTGATGCGCGCCGATGAAACCGCAGTGGTGAGCCAGGATGAAAAACAGCAGGTGGATAACATGATCGCCCAGGAGATGTACAAACGCGGGCTGGAAATCGCCGTAAAATCCGAAAAACAGCAGTCTAAAGAGGCTGCCCGCGGCAAACCGAAGAGAAAAAAGGGAATCTAAACTATGACAGAGATAAAAATAGGACGCCTGCTGCGCTCCAGCACGCCAAAGTTCGTGGTTGGCTGCCAGGTAAAACAGCTGGATAGCCCCGGTTTTGGCAGTTTGGTCCGCGTCCCAGTGGACGAAAACTACCAGATCTACGGTCTGATCTACGATATCCGCATCGAGGATGATGGGCTGGTTCGGCAGTTGGTGACCACCGAAGGCATCGATGAAGCGATCATCGCCGACAACCGCATCAACCGCAATGTCCCGGTGGAAATGGCGGTGCTGGTGGTGGGATACCAGGAAAACCAAACCATCCGCCACCTGCTGCCCCCTCGTCCAGCTCTGAGCCTGGATATGATCTATCTTTGTGACGAGAAAGAAATCACCGAATTTACCAGCGGAAGCCGGTTTGGCTATTTCCGCCATATCCTGCGGTCGGAAGATATTCCTATCGGCGAATTACTGGCGGCCCATCTCTCCCAGGTGTACCAGGCCAACCAGAACAAAGATTGGGTGGTGCAGGCTTCCCGCGAGCTGATCAATCTGCTGCGCGACGACCACGACACCCTGATGGCCGTGCTGGGTGCCGAAAAAATTCATCGGAAAAATCGTTGGCGGAGGACTGAAAGAAAGCCTGCAAGTCCGGCTGGAAGTCCCGGCAGAAGAAGTGCAGGAAGGCGCATTTGTGGTCATCGAGAGTGGGGATTGGCTCTTTCACGGGCTGATCACCGATCTGCAGTTGGGCTCCACCGACCCGCGCTTCGCCGACGAACCCATCGGCACACGCCTTGCCCCTTACCTGGCTGAGCAGCTTTACGGTCAGACCCTTTTCACCAACGCCCAGGTGCTGCCAGCCCTGATGATGGAACGCGGCCCCGAACCCGGCAGCCCAGAGTACCAGCAGTGGCGCAGTACCATCGATGCCGGCCTGAAAGATGAACCATCTGCCATACCGGTCAAAACCATCCCCCCTCACCATGCCCAGGTACGCCTGGCCCAACCGGGAGATATCGCCGAGATCTTCGGCAAAGCCGATGAGAAAGGCAATTTCGTGATCGGCTACACCCGCGAGCAGGGGCACCCGGTCGTGATCAACATGGAGAAGTTTGTCCAACGCTCTTCGGGCGTATTCGGTGCCACGGGTACTGGTAAATCCTTCCTGACCCGTATGGTGCTGGCCGGGCTGATCCACTATAACAAAGCCTCTGTGCTGGTATTTGACATGCACAACGAGTACGGTCTGAACGATGTCGCCTCCGACACACGCCAGACGGTTATCGGTCTGCGTACCAAGTTCGGCAGCAAGGTGCAGGTGGTTGGTTTAGGGTCTGGCGCCACGATTCGCGGCCAAACCCCGGACTTTAACCTCGAGATTCCGACCTCGGAAATCCTCCCGCAAGATATCGAAATGCTCACCAAAGAGCTCAACCTGAAAGAAACCACGCCCACTACCCTGGAAGCGCTGGTGGCCACATTTGGACCTAAAGAGTGGTTCTCCAAATTCCGGGATATGATGTTGGGTGCGATGATTGAAACCGAGGAGGGCAAGAAAATCGCCCACCCAGACTCAGTCGCCGCATGGGCTGACCAGGCGGGTGTAAACCGCATGGCTGCCGAAGGCCTGCACTCTAAACTTGGGCGGGTTTTCCGCTCCCCATACATCGTGGACCACCCCGCCGCAGACGGCATCAAGGAGATCGTGAAACTATTGCAAAACGGTCGGCACGTGGTGCTCTCGTTTGGCAAGTTCGAGAGCGACCTGGATTACCTGCTGGTTTCCAATATCCTGACCCGCAAGATCAAACAGGTTTGGGAGGAAACCACCAATGCCTACCGCTCCTCCGGCAAAACGGAGCCGCGCCCGCTGGTGATTGTGGTGGAAGAAGCGCATAAGCTGCTCAACCGCGAGATGGCCTCCCAGACCACTTTCAGCACCATCGCCCGCGAACTGCGTAAGTATTACGTCACACTGCTGATCATCGACCAGCGGCCCTCTCAGATCTACGATGAGGTCATGTCACAACTCGGCACGCGTGTTTCCGGCTGGCTGGGTGATGATGACGACATCCGGGCGGTGCTCTCCGGATTGGCCGGACGGGATGCGCTGCGCGGCATGCTCGCCCGATTGCAGCCCAAGGAAGAGGTCATGTTGGTAGGATGGGGCGTGCCCATGCCGCTGCCGGTGCGTTCTCGCCGCTACGACGACCAGTTTTGGGCTGACCTGCTGGGAGAAAAGAACACCGAGCGTAAATCTACCGAACAGGAACTTAAAGAATTGGGGTTCTGAGATTGATCAGTTTATGCAAATTGCTACACAGGGTGGAAATTTGATTTTGAATTATTTACCCCCTCCTCCAGCCGACGGCATCGTCTACCTCCCCCTTGAAAGGGGGAGGTAAAAGGTTCAAACATTTACTTGAAAAGGTTTATCAGGTGGGGGTTAATGGAAAATAACTAAAAAGACCTTCTATTATCTGTGGATTGACAACCTGGGTTAAATAAAGTTCTCATCCAATTTGGACATAGACTGGTTGGGTTGCCGATTCGGTGGTGGAGACCAGGCCTACGAATTCATCCACCACTTTCGGGTCAAACTCGGTACCGGCTTTCGAGCGGATATAATTCAACGCATCGTCTTTCGGCCAGGCCCTTCGGTAAGGGCGATCGGTGGTCAAGGCGTCCCACACATCCACTACGGAAAAAATGCGTGCCGGATACGGAATCGCATCTCCCGAAATCCCCTGCGGGTAACCTGAACCGTCCCATTTTTCATGGTGGCAGTAAGGGATGTCCAATGCCGGCCTCAGGTATTGGATCGGTTTGAGTAAATTATAGGCAAATTTGGGATGCTCACGCATGGATGCCCACTCTTCGCTGTCCAATGGACCAGTCTTACGCAGGATATTGTCCGAAATAGCCAGCTTGCCAATATCATGTAGCAAAACGCCGCGCGTGATGTGCACCAGCATTTCATCTGGAATCCCCATCTTGGTTGCCAGGCGCAGCGTGAGGTCTAAAGCTCGTTGAGTATGCCCGGCTGTATATTGATCACGGATTTCCAAGGCGCGCACCCAGGCCTCCAGGGTTTCACTGTAGGCGATTTCCAGTTCGGTGGCGGTGGACTTCTGCTTTTCTGCCAGTAATTTCCTCCGGATGGTATTGGAAGCCAAGCCGCGAATAAATTTAAGATGCAGTCTCCAATCTAGGGTCGTGTTTATGGGGGTTTGGCTGAACATTTCCAAGACTCCGAGCACCTGCTGGTCTTCCACCAGAGGCAAGCCTAGATAATCGTAGAAATTCTCCAAGACCATAAAGTTCCGGAAAGCTTCAGTCACTGTATTAAGACTGGAGTGGTTGTAGCGAATAATCTGCCGGGATTCGATCACTTTTTGGGCCATACTGATATTGCCGTAACCAATCGAGCGAGCGCCGTCCACAGTCCGAAACCCCAACCGAGCGATACTCTCCAGTTTAGAGAATTCAGTCCGGATACTCAATGCAACTGCATCCACTTCCAATTGAGTTGAGACATGGTCCAGTAGAATATAATAACTGGCTCCGGAATCTATTTCCGCATTAACGTCTGCAAGAATTTCGGAGATTGCTTCGAGGCGTGTTGAAAACTTTCTGCAGGGATCATTGTTCGGTGTTTCCATTTCTATTCTCTTCCTTTAGTGGTTTGCACACATAAAGTATTGCATCTTTCATACCAAAGTCTGGTGATTTTCCTGATTAGAACTGAGCAATTTTCACGCCAACTTTGAATGAGAGCATATTGGGGCGCCTTTTAGTTCAGAACCCCCACAGCAGACCCGGTTTCCAACGTTAAATATATATATTTGTACAATCTAGAGAAAAATAGTACAAATAGGACATATGCCCCACAATTTAAGGGACATCTGCAACTGAGCGAGTTTGAAGGTCTCGTTTTTAATAGGGGGCAATAGAGCAGAAATTGAATAAGGAGCAGACTATGCGACGGATTCCCGGTGATACTCTCGAGATAAACCGTAAGGAACGTGCTCAAACACCGTCTCTGGAACTCGAAGATCGACTTCCAGATTTACGTATTTGTGATTTTGAAGAAGTACGGATTCCCTTTACGAATGAACAAGCGATGTACGAAGCTTCCAGGTGTATTGAATGCCCTGATCCAGCGGCCTGTGTGCGCGCCTGCCCGGTGCATAATGATATCCCATCCGCTATGTGGCTGATTTCTCAGGGCGAATTTCTCAGTTCAGCCAAAATCTACCACGAAACCAGTTCCCTGCCCGATATCTGCGGGCGGGTTTGCCCGCACGAAAAACTATGCGAGGGCTCTTGCGTCATGGGAAAACACGGCGAGCCGGTCGCCACTGGCGCATTGGAAGCATTTGTGATTGATTACGAACGAGAACACGGAAAAAATACCCCGACCCTTCCGGATTGGAACGGGAAAAAAGTAGCCATTGTTGGTGCTGGTCCATCAGGATTATCCTGTGCCCAACTGCTTGCAAAGAAGGGATATAAGGTCACCATCTATGATGCTAAACCACTGCCCGGCGGGCTGCTGCTTTACGGGATTCCCAACTTTAAATTAGACAAAAATGTCGTTACGGAACGGATTGATGAGATCCTTTCCCTCGGCATCGACTATGTAGGTGACACATTTATTGGTAAAGACAAGAATATCGATGACCTTTTTTCCGAAGGATATGAAGCGGTTTACGTTGCGGTTGGAACCTGGATTGATGCTCCTATGGACATCCCCGGGGAAGATCTACCCGGCGTCTATAAAGGCACCGAATACTTGATTCGCAACAACGTTTGCACAGATTTCTTCCCCAAAGACCTAGACCCCGATAATATCACTGGGAAAAAGATTGTCGTGATCGGTGGTGGCGATACCGCCTCGGACTGCCTGAGAACGGCCGTAAGGATGGAAGCCGAATCGGTCACCTGCCTTTACCGCCGCACCGAAAAGGAAATGCCTGGCAGCACCAAAGACCGCAAACTGGCAAAAGAGGAAGGTGCAGACTACCAGTTCCTTACCCAACCAGTCAAGTTCATTGCCAACGAAGAAGGCAACCTCGCAGCAGTGGAGTGCATTCGAATGGAACTTGGCGAACCCGATGCCAGCGGCAGGCGGCGCCCTGTTCCCATAGAAGACAGCAATTTTGTCGTTGAAGCCGACATTGCCGTGTTAGCGCTGGGGTATTGGCCGGACGAAACCATTGGTAAATCAACCCCAGATCTGGAAACCCATAAATGGGGACTGATCGTTGCAGATAAAGAAACCCTGGCGACTTCTCGAGAAGGCGTATTTGCCGGGGGAGACGCGGTTACCGGCCCCGATCTGGTCGTTACGGCCATGCGCGCCGGAAGGATCGCGGCAAATTCTATCCATGAATACCTGATGGAAAAAAGCGGCGTTTCCAGCCAAGCCGCCTGATCTATTTAGACTGCATAGCTGCTCCTATTGCAGTGCGACCCCGATCGATGATCGGGGTCGTATTTTTATTACAGAAGCGGGTAAGTTAAACTTTTAGTGGCACTGAGAAAAATCTACTCATCAAAATAGATCTCGACCTGGTAACCTTCTGAAAAATCCTTGAGGTTTAAAGGAACCACATGCATGATAATCGATGAGTTTTGTGAGCTATACTCGAAGACTTTATCCTGCGTTTGAGGGTTTGTTTGAGGTTTCTCTTGAGTCCAGCCCTCTGGTTCAAGAGCTTGAGCATAGAATTTATTCAGTTTAGCCGGGCGCAAGGTCGTCGTAAAAGCCAGCATCCCGGGAAAACGGATTAATCCTTCGACTTCGCCAGGTAATGGGAAATCTATGACACAATTCGGAATTTCCCCAATCTCTTGGGGACCGATTTCCAGCACCTCGAAAAACCCATGGATCTTCCCATCACCTTTCAAATATAAGGGGTCATTTCCGGTGGCAGAGAATTCGTATTTTAGAACCGCCTGCGTCTGAGTATCAAGCCAAAACGAAACAGAGACATCCTGCCAGCCCAGATGGGATCCGGGCGAAGCTGTGTAGTGAACAGCATCTCGGCCCAAAATCGACTCGGTACCGGTTTCTTCCGGTAAGGTACTGAACTCTGCCAGGTGAATAAATTCGGTTGGTCCTAAAAACAATGGCTCGGTTTCAAAAGTGTCCGGGAATTGGAAGCATTGTTCATCTGTCGCTGGTCCGCTCATATAGTTTTGCCCGGAAGTATTTACCAACTGTACATCGCCTAAGTCCAGGTTCCCTTCCACCCCGTTCACAACCAGTTGATATTCAATATTTGCCCCATCGGAACGGGTATCCACCTGATATACCCAGTCGGTCTGCCCCTCAAATTCGAGGGTAAAACGACTATGGAAAGGTCCCAACTGGTTCAAGTTCATTTTTAACTCGCCTAAATTAGCCGGAGCTTTGTCCAAATCTAATTTATACGGTTTAGAGGCATCTATCTCCGACGGGTTAGAACTGCTCCCTTGGGTGTTGACCTGGCACGCAGTAATACTGACCACCAAGATGACTATTAACCAGAGTAATCGCTGCATGTGTTTTGGCTCCTTTACTTTTAATGATTACTTTATCATAACTAATCATAAAATAGTCTGAATATAGTACATTGGGGTTATTGAATGACTACCTTTCTGCCCGGTACAATGGATACAATCAGTACGTTGATTCCAATATTGATTCTACTTAGGAGGTTGCGTTATGATAAAAAGACTACTGGTTTTCACCCTTGCAATGGTTTTGGTGTTAACAATTACCTCTGCTGTATCTGCGGATGGTGAATTCCCTGCATGTACTGGCGAGGCAGCTGAAGGAACCCTGGTCAGCTTCGACGAGGCAACCAACACTGTCGTGATCGCCTACGATCCTGGCGATGGAACTGTCGCATTTTGCACCGTGACATTTCAAGAAGATGTCGATTACGGCCACCCGATCACGACCCTGCTTGGAAATTATTTCGAGCAATTTTTCGGGTCTTATGATCCGGAAGGGTACACAACAGCCCTTGAAGGCACTCAGGTTTGTGTAGTCGATGATGGGGGTACATATGTATTGGCTGAGGTTCAGGATCCATGCGAAGCGCCGGGCATGCCCGCCAGCCTGTTTGATTCAAACGGGGACGGCAGCTTCGAACTACTCTTCGGCGATGGCTCTACTGGTACGCTCGGGGCACCTTCTGATATACCTGCAGAAACTGATACTGTATGTGTTGTCGCGGGTACTGAACCGGACACCTACGTCTTATCAGATTCAGATCCATGCGCAGGTGAAGAGGCTACTATGGGAACATATAACGGAGATGGCACCTACAATATAACTATTGGTGGTGATCCCTATTTACTCGTCGTGGACTCCCTGATGCAATTTGAGGGCGCCGTCGCTGGTCTGGCGGATTTCTCCGCCGCCTTGAGCGGAGACGGAATTGCCGCCGGTGTTGGTGATGCGATTAACCAATACCATGATGATGGCTTTGGCTTTGGTGTCATCGTCAAGCTTTACGGAATAGCTAAGGATGCATGTTTTGATGAGAACGACGACCCGATCGAATGTGATATGAACTTAGATGAACTGTTCCAGATGTTTGACGAAGGAATGGGGATGGGCCAGTTCTTCAAAGAATATGGCAAACCAGGTTTACTCGGTGTTGGGCATGTTCGTCAAGCAAACGATGGTTTTCCTGGTGCATCTGGCCAGTGCAACCCGAATGCGAGCGCCAATAGCGCAGTGGCCTGCCCAGAAGAGGATGAAGGCCTTTCACCTGACGCAGCACAAACCCAACAATCCCATAAATACAAAGAAAAAACCAACAACGGCAATGGCAACGGCAATGGTAATGGTAACGGCAAGGGTAAAGGCAAGAACGGCAACTAATAAAGTAATCTTCAAGGGATAAAAACCCTCCTTTGATGTCAAATAACAGAGCTAGGAGCACGATTGTGCTCCTAGTTTCTTTTAACACTTCACTGAGTTAAGAGCCGAAGATTCAAAAGTTAAGACCACGAACTGTGCTGGTGGTCTTAACTTTTGAAAAGAATCCCGAGAGCGTTATTATAAGTGGTTGAATTTTCAAGCAAACATTTGCACATCACATGCCTCTCGGCTACAATAGCCCTATGGACCAACCATCCAACCTCCAGGACAACTGGGATATCCTCGGCCATCAATGGGCGGTAGACCTGCTTAAAAAACATCTGGAGACAAACCGTCTCCGGCATGCATATTTATTTACCGGTCCGCGCGGTATAGGTCGTCGAACTTTAGGGCTGCGGTTTGCCCAAGTGCTCAACTCCCCCAACTGTCAATATAACCCCGAAGATAAGACCAGCCAGCAGATCGGCCGCATGCAGCATCCGGACTTAAGCATCGTCCAAAGAGAAGATTGCATTATTGATCAACTTTGATGAAGCCAACGATAATGCAGCCAATGCTCTGCTGAAAACTTTGGAAGAACCTCCCGGTAGAGTGGTCTTGCTGCTTACAGCGGAGAGCACCGAGTCCTTGCTGCCCACAATCGTCTCGCGGTGTGAGGTCATCCGCCTGAGACCCGTTCCACCTGCTGAGCTGGCTGCCGGGCTCTCCCAACAAACCGGCATCCCGGATGAGCAAGCCCTTCTGCTGGCACATATCTCTTCCGGTAGACCGGGATATGCCCTGCACCTCGCCCAAAACCCAGACCTGCAGGAACAGCGCACAATCATGCTCAGAGACCAACTCACCTTGCTGAACAGCTCTCGTGTCCAACGCTTTTCCTACGCAGACAAGCTCAGCAAAGATAAAGAACACTTCCTCCAGACGATGGTCATCTGGTTAGCTTTCTGGCGAGATGTGCTGCTGCAGACTATCTCTGCTACTCCCCAGCTGACCAATCCGGACCTTTCCGAAGAGATCAACAAACTGGCCCAGCACATTGACACCGACTCCGCCCAAAAAGTGGTGGTTGCCCTGGAGAAAAAGTTAGGCGAGGTACGCTGGAATGCTCATCCCCGCCTGGCCGCCGAAGCTTTAATGCTCCAATTACCCTTTATCCCGATTTAATTTTTTACGGAAATCTGCTGAATTCTTCCAGGGCAAACCAGAACAAGAATGCTGATTGCGGCGCGGAAGAAGGTCCCTCCTGAGCGAGATTTTAATCTTTGAACTGTGCTATACTGAGGGCACATCGATACTCACATTCCTCTCGGAAATTTAATCTACCGTGCAATTTGGGTAATCAGCACAGCGGAGGTTTGCTCCTGTTTTTAAAAGCAATCTATGACAGCACCAACAAGAAATAACTACAATTCGCTCAAACTTTTATTTGATATCAGCAGAGAACTGGTCTCCGCTCTAGACTTAAAAACGGTCCTCCAGCGTGTACTATCCCTCTCGATGGAAATTATTGAGGCGCAATCGGCAAGCATTATCATTCTAAACAGCCGGGGGGAAACCATCGATGCCGCCATTATCCTTGATGGGCAAGTCCACGAAGGAACGATCGAGCGCCTAAGAAACACGCTCGAAGATGGTTTGGCCGGGTGGGTGGTTCGCAACCGCCAACCCGCTATGGTCGCAGATACCAGCAAAGATGATCGCTGGCTAAAACGAACCTACCCCGACCAGCTCACCCCACATACAAAATCCTCTTTGTGTGCCCCGCTGCTCGTCCGCGATCAGCTGGTAGGTGTGATCACTTTTACCAATCAAAAGATAGACTACTACACCAACGAACATTTGGATTTGGTTCAGGCGATCGCGGATCAAGCGGCAATTGCCGTACTGAATGCCCAACTATTTCAAGCCAGCCAGCAGCGCGCAGATGTGATGGCCGTCTTGGCAGAAACTGCCGCCGCCGTTTCCGCTTCTCTGAATATCAAAGAAGTCCTCAATCAAATTCTCAACCAAATCTCGAGCACCATGAAAGTGGATGCTGTATCGATTGGACTGACTGACAAAACCAGCGATACAGTGGTCTTTCAGGCCGTGTGGGGAGAAAACTCCCCCAGAAAGGTGGGGCAGCAGATCCACATCAACCAGGGAGTTTCTGGGTGGGTAGCCATGCATGGAGAAAGTGCCGTGGTCCCTGATGTAAAAGACGATGTCCGCTTCTCAGACCAACCTGTCCTTGAAAATGGGTATCAGGTCAAGGCAGTTGCCGCGGCCCCGATCTTAGCACAAGGGGAAGTGATCGGCGTATTGGAAGCCCTTAACCCCGTTGACTCTTTTTCCACAGATGACATACTGCTGCTTAAAGGTATTGGAGGACTGGCGGGTACCGCCATCCGACATGCCCAACTCTTCGAAGAAGTACAAAGGGCACACGCCCGCTACCGCCAGCTCTTTGAAGACAGCATCGATCCGATTTTTATCTCCGACTGGGAAGGGAAAGTCCTCGAAGCCAACTATGAGGCGATCCAGCTCAGCGGTTACAGCAAAGATGAACTCCTAACCATGCAGCTGTATCATTTCACTCAGGTGGATTGGAAAGTAGTGGGGATCAATTATTCAGAATTGACCGACGGAGAACCGCACACCTATGAATCATTTTTACAGCCAAAGCTTGGACCCAGTATCCCCGTAGAAGTCCACGTCCATGCCGTCAAAATCAACAACCAGGACGGTTTGCAGTGGATTATGCGGGATATCACTGAGCTTAAGAAAATGGAACGCCTGCGCGAAGACCTGACCTCAATGATCTACCATGACCTGCGTTCGCCGCTCTCGAATGTAGTTTCAGGACTGGATTTAATCCGCGCCATGGTCCCGGAAGATCCAGGGGTCGAATCGGTGATCCAGATCGCGGAGCGTTCGCTCAACCGGGTGCAGAGGTTGATCAGTTCATTGCTGGATACCAGCCGCT
>JARROY010000078.1:14522-15740 GCA_037383445.1 Anaerolineales bacterium
CGGCAGAAGCGAGTCATTTTTCCTTTGACGTAAACGCTCCTGAAAAAACGATCGAACTGATGGTGGATGCAGATATGATCCGGCGGGTGATGATTAATTTGCTGGAGAACGCACTCAAATATTCCAGCAAAGGCCATACCATCCACATTAACCTGAAAGAACAGGACAATTACCTGTTCGTCTCCGTTATCGATAAAGGTCGCGGTATCCCCCCGGAAGATCAAACCCACATTTTCGATCGCTTTATGCGCTCCAGCCATACTGAGAAAAAAGCACGTGGGCTGGGTTTGGGGCTCGCTTTTTGCAAACTGGCCATTGAAGGCCATGGGGGAGAGATTTGGGTGGAGAGCAAACCAGGAGAAGGTTCTACATTTACGTTTAAGCTGCCGATTAAAAAATAGAGACCAATCCTGCTTAGGGGTATTAAAAATCCCGGCCAAGGTTTCGATAAGTTTGCGAAATTTGCCACCCGGCTTACTTCCCGTTATAATTGCCGCCATAATAACTAGATATGGACATTTGGAAGGTTTATGAAAAAAATTACATCAGGGGTATATATTGAAGATTCGTTTCCAGGGGTAATTATTGGTGCATTACCGTTAGGAGACGCCGTATTATTGATTGACGCCCCTCTCCGTCCAGATGATGGCCGTTCTTGGCTGGCGACGCTGCGCGGGATCAAGGGAGGTGCCGACCGCACCCTGGTTTACCTAGATTCCCATATCGACCGCACCCTCGGCGGGCGCGTCCTCGAAAGCACCGTTTTTGCCCACAAATATGTGCTGCGTGAATTTGCAAACCGCACTTCTATTTTCAAAGCCCAGGTTCCCGATACCGGCACTGAGTGGGAAAACTGCACCGGGCTGAGCGGAATCCGATGGATGGCTCCCCATGTGGCCTTCAGTGAGAAGGCTCAGTTGCAATGGAAAGACACCATCATCACCATGGAACACCACCCTGGACCGGATGACGGAGCGATCTGGGTGATGATCCCTGATGAACAGGTCATCTTTATTGGCGACCTGGTAACTCTTTCACAACCCCCTTACCTGAATAATGCTGACCTGCCGGCCTGGGAAAACTCTCTTGACCTGTTGAGCAAAAATTACAAAAACTACACAATCATCAGCAGCCGGGATGGAGTTGTCTCCGACCGTGAGATCAAAGAAATGAAGAAGTTTATCTCGAGCTTGCACAAACAGTTCGAACGCATGGCCA
>JARROY010000079.1:0-9043 GCA_037383445.1 Anaerolineales bacterium
TATGCACACTCCGGTAGAAATGAACCAAGTCAGGGATATCCAACGCACAGCACCTTTGATCGCGGAATTTATAGAACAATTGGATGATAAATTTATGGACACCCTCAGTTGGGATGAGGAAAGTGAGCTTATCTGATAATGGCCGTTAAACATTTTAATTCAGATTGGCAAAAACCAACGGTCGGCAATCCTCAGATCAAATTGCTGGAAAGATTATCCAACGCATGCGCCGTTTCCGGAGATGAAGGTGCGGTCCGTAAAATAATTTTAGAAGAGATCCGGGCAATCGCAGATAAATTAACCATCGACTCTATAGGAAATATTTTAGCCATCAAAAAAGGATCGGGGAAAAATTTGCCGCGGGTAATGCTTTCTGCCCATATGGATGAGGTGGGGCTTATACTCGCCAATGATGAGGGCAAAGGAATCTTCCGATTTAAAATATCCGGTGGAATAGATCCCCGCACCTTAGCCGGCAAACAAGTCTGGGTGGGAAAGGAAAAGTTCCCCGGGGTAATTGGTCTCGGTCCTATACACCTGGTTTCAGCTAGTGAGTATTCGGGTGGTGCCAGTGTGGATAACTTACGGATAGATATCGGACCCGCAAATGCAAGTAAGGTGAAAATTGGGGATAGAGCTACCTTCGCTACAAAGTTCCAACAAATTGGACCAAGCCTTGTCGGAAAAGCCTTAGATGACAGACTGGGTGTAGCTACACTGATCACTTTACTTAAAAATGCTCCTGATAACATTGACCTGATGGCTGCCTTCACAGTTCAGGAAGAAGTTGGATTACGAGGAGCGAAAGTAGCCACCTATACTTTAAACCCGGACATGGGGTTGGCATTGGATTGTACCCCGGCAATGGATATGCCAGTTTGGGATGGCAGTGAGAACACCTTGTATCGCAGCAAACTCGAACAAGGTCCAGCGATCTATATCGGGGATGGCGCAACACTCTCTGATCCTCGACTGGTGCGCTTCCTGCGCCAAACTGGGGATTACTTTAATATCCCCTATCAGATTCGACAGCCAGGTCGTGGTGGCACAGATGCCGGGAGCATACACCTAAGCCGCGCCGGGATCCCTGCGGTTTCAGTGTCTGTTCCGGGACGTTATCTACATACCCCTGTTTCTATTGCCCGGCTGAAAGATTGGCAAAACAGCATATACCTGCTGCATGCTGCCATTAGCCATATCGATTCCGAAATACTTAAAGAACCGCGATAGCGCATCTGAGGAGATATTAATGAAATCCTTAATCCAAACTTTGGCAGAAACCACCGGCCCCTCCGGATATGAAAACAAAGTTAGGGAAGTCATCGAAAAAGAAATTACCCCTTACGCTGACGATACCCGGGTCGATAACCTAGGCAATCTGATCGTTATGAAAGGACAAAAATCCAACCAGGGTAAAACAATTATGCTGGCTGCCCACATGGACGAGATTGGGTTGATGGTCACCCATGTAGATGAGAATGGGTTTGCCCGTTTTACCAAAATCGGTGGCGTATTCCCACGTAATACAGCCGGTGGACGAGTGAGGTTTCTGAACGGGGCTGCTGGTGTGATCGGGATGGAACCACATTCAAACTACAGCAGTGTTCCGTCCCTCGATAAAATGTTCATCGATCTAGGAGTATCCAATGCCAAAGATTGCCCTGTCCAAATCGGAGATGTGGCTGTCTTTGAACGCCGTTTTGAAGATCTGGGAGAACGCCTGGTGGCTAAAGCGATGGATGATCGGGTTGGTGTTGCCGTTCTGATAGAAGCCATCAAGGCAACCAAAAATACCCCCCATCAAATATACGCTGTTTTCACTGTCCAGGAAGAAGTGGGAACCAGGGGAGCAGGACCAGCAGCTTATGGAATCGAACCCGATCTAGCCATTTCGATTGATGTAACCATCTGTGGGGACACTCCGCAGAATAAGAATACTCAAGTCTTTCTCGGGAAAGGTCCTGCAATTCACTTAAAAGATCTCTTTACACTATCAGACCCGCGCGTCAGTGCCTGGATTCAAAATGGAGCAAAGCGTGCCAAAATTCCTTACCAAACCTCGATCTTAACCGTCGGCGGGACAGACGCCTACACCATTCAAACCAGTCGCAGTGGTGTACCCACAAGTGGAATCTCAATTCCGTGCCGATACATTCACTCCCCATCAGAAATGGTGGATATCAACGATGTACTGAATACAACCAAATTGATAGCAACTCTGCTTTCAAACCCGATTAAACTATAATCATGAAAAACAGAATTCGATGGTATTTGCTTATTTTAGGGATGATCTTACTTGCTGGTCCAGGATGCAGTAATCTACCCTTAATCTCTACCGCCACTCCGACCAATTCCCCACCTATCCTGACAACGCCAACGCCAACCCGTGCCCCCACACCAGTTGTACCTGATGAGCCTACCTCCTCTACATTGACGGTCTGGGTACCGCCTCAATTTGCTCCTAGTCAGGAAAATCCACTGGGGATTCTTCTTCAAGATCGGCTGGACAGTTTTTCACAACTTTATTCCAATCTTCAAATCAATGTTCGAATAAAATCTGAAACAGGACCAGCCAGCTTACTCGAATCCCTGTATGCTACCAGCGGAGTGGCACCTTTGGTACTGCCAGATTTGGTATTGCTCTCTACCGAAGATATGTATACAGCAGCAGAGCAGAATTTAATCTACCCCTACCCTCCAGGATACCCCTCTGAAGATGACACCGATTGGTACAATATCGCCTCTGCCCTCAGCAGTTACCAGGATGAGCGCTACCTGCTCCCACTCGCAGCTGACGCAATGGTGATGGTATATAATCCAGAATTGGTCGAGTCCGCACCCCGGACTTGGGACGATCTGCTTTCAGCTGGCAATATTATTTCCTTTCCAGCAACAGATCCCCAAGCCACTTTTACAATTGCACTCTACCTTTCCAATGGTGGAACATTTAGGGACTCAGAAGAAAATATTGCCCTACAATCTGCACCGCTTGCCAGTGTACTCAATACTTACCAACAAGCACATGCTGCCAACATCTTACCACCCAACCCCACTCAAATAGAGTCTGATGAAAGTGCTTGGATTAAATTTAATGAAACTAATAAACAGATACTTATCACCTGGGCCAGCCGCTTTTTTGGCCAAGCGGATGAAACCCTTACAGCAACATCCTTGCCCACCCTTACCGGGCAGCCTTTTACTTTGATCAAAGGATGGGGATGGGTCCTAGCCACTCCAGATCCCAATAAACAAGCCGCAGCAACGGAATTGGCCAAGTATCTAACTGAGGCAGAATTTGCAGGACCATGGACACAGGCAAGCTATTTACTCCCTCTTCGTCCCTTTGCCCTATCGTATTGGGAAGATGAATCAGCTCAAATCCTAGCCAGCCAATTGCTCCCTCAATCCACTCAAATGCCAAGCCCAGATGTGCTTAGCTTAGTAAGTACACCAATCACTGATGCGGTTTTGGATGTTCTAACAGCTGTATTATCCCCCGAAGAAGCAGCTCAAATCGCGGTTGATTCGTTAGAAGATTAACCTATCTCTCACCTATATGATCTTATCTTGGGTTTATAAATATTTTGAAAATACAATCATCAAAGATATGTAAGTATTTTCTGCGACAATCTATCAAAGTTAAGAAATCGTACCTCAAGAAATGGATCATTAATTGGTTGGAATAATATTCCCTATTCATTTGAAAAATCCATAAAGGTATAAAACATTTGTTCATCAGCGCACTTGACTTTCACTTTTGCAGGTGATATGATGCGCAATTGGAGAAAATTAGAAATGTCAGAAAACAATCATGATCCATTAACTGAAACCCCTGAAGACCAGCCCATTGATCTTCTAGAAACACCGGTGGAAAGTTCCGAAATGGAAGAAAACCCCAGTGGTTTGGCGGCCTTTTGGAATCGTGTGAGGCAAATGGGGATTGCAGGCACAGTCACCCGAATTGTTACCAATGTCCTCACAGTTGTTGTGGTGGTAGCTGCTGTATATGGGTTGGGACGATTTTATATAAACAGCTCACAACCAAATACATCTGCACAAAACACTCCTCTTCCTGAATCTGATTCCACCTCATCAGAAACCTATACCGACGTAGAAGATATCATCCTACCAGAATATAATTTCCCCCAAACCGCCTCGTTCAGCGGGGGCGGGGCGATCGCCCGAGAAGCCAAACCGGATACTATGATTCCTTCCCGTTCGAGATCTGAAGTCAGTTTTTATGATGTTCAAACTGGCGACAGCGTTTTCAGTATCGCTGAACAATTTGGCCTGAAACCAGAAACAATCCTTTGGGGCAATTACGAAACGTTAAAGGATAACCCGCGTTTCCTTTCTATCGGTCAGGTGCTTAATATCCTACCCACCGATGGGATTTACTACCGCTACAATGCTGGAGAAAGTCTTACTAGTATTGCCAAATCCTTTGATGTATCTGTTAACGACATCATTGAATACCCAGGAAACTACCTCGACCCCTACGAAACCAACCCAGAAGATCCTGGTATTGCTGATGGCTCATGGTTAATTATCCCTGGCGGCCAGCGTGAACTGCAAGATTGGGGGCCACCAGCCATCAGCCGATCCAATCCAGCTGTAGCTGCTTACTATGGTTCAGGGTCTTGTGGTGAAGTTTACGAAGGCCCAATTGGCGATGGAGTTTTCATATGGCCAGCTGTCTCCACGCAAATTTCCGGTTATCGCTTTACTCCTGGGATTCATGAGGGAATCGATATCGGAGGTGTCGAAGGAAGTGCAGTCTATGCATCCGATACTGGAGTGGTGGTGTACTCTGGATGGAGTGAGTACGGTTATGGTAACATGATCGTGATAGATCACGGCAACGGATGGCAAACTGCATACGCCCACCTTCAATACACCTCTGTTGGTTGTGGGCAAGCTATTTATCGTGGTGACACGATTGGGGCTTTAGGAAATACAGGCAACTCTACTGGACCGCACTTGCATTTCGAGATGAAAAGCACGATTTACGGTAAAGTCAATCCTTTTGATTTTATCTACGGTGGCGGATAAATCAGCTCGAAGTTGCCTGAACAAATCAAAGAATTTATATAAATAAAAAAATGACCACATAAGTGGTCATTTTTTATTCATCCGTTAAGAAAACTACCATGATTCCAGCACGCTGACTTCGACCTTTAGAAAATCCGGCAAATGCTCTGCAATGGCTAAAAATATTTTCTCACGCATGGTTGGATACCATACATCTTGAGTCTGATCTAACCAGCGGGCATCCAGAATTTCTTTAGACTCTCCCAGCTGAACATCGTCCACTAAAAAAATATACCAGATGTTCAGTTCTTTCCTTCCGGAAAAATAGTCCACGGCCATCCGCTCCCGCCATTGTGTATCGGGACTGATCAAACGGATTTTTTCCTCTTCCAATTCTCTTATCAGGGCTTCTTCAGGTGATTCACCTTGTTTTAAAGCCCCTCCTGGTGGTGAGAATTGGCCGTTAGCCTGATGTAGAACCCCAAATAAACATCCGTCTTCTCGTCGGATCAGAATCGCCCGGGCAGTCACTTTTTTGAACGGGAGTTTCACCTCAATCATGGTATCTTGATTATATCCTAACCCAAACAATTTTGCTTTTTTTAAGAGAATGGCTTTAATTAAATTCTGATTAAAAACGCTGGTCCCGCCAATCTGCTAATTGCTTGTCAGGCAATCCCTGGAGTGCTATAATGACTTCTCAATCGGGATCGTAGCTCAGTTGGTTAGAGCGCACGGTTCACATCCGTGAGGTCGTGGGTTCGAGTCCCTCCGATCCCACAAAAAAGTCCGGTTACCGGGCTTTTTTATATCCTGATCGAAAAATCCCTTTGTTTTCCCAGCCTGTAAAAATCTGTCCGCAAGGTATAATGATATATTGATTAACCTAGTTATTCCGTTAGGAGCAGAAATCATTGGAAATCGAAATCGATACCCGGCCTTTGTTTACCTTTCGAGTTCACTGGCTGAAAGGATTGTTTTCTCCCGCACGTCTCATCAGTCAAAAATTGATCGTGTATCGGACAAAAATCATTTTTCAGACTGGAATTTTCTCAAAAGAAGAACGCCTAATCCCTATCTCAAAAATCACCGATCTGCGGGTTACCAAAGGATGTGTTGCTGGAATCATGGGGTATGGCAACCTGTACATTGAAACTGCAGGTACATCGGGCACAGAAATTGCCATCCTGGATGTAGACAACCCGGATTATGCCAGAGATCTTATCCTTCACCTGATCGACCAGAGTGGTTAATTAAATATCCAATACCACCTACCAAGAAATCTCCCTAATTTTAAATGAACTGATGATATATATGTGACAAATGTCACTTTTAACTTGTGACATTTGTCACCGAAAAAATTGTAATAATACTTATACACTCACGTATATAATAACGAATACCACGAAAAGGTAACGCCATCAATAGATGGAGGCGCAAAGCCGCGGGTCTAGATTTCTAGGCTGCCGGGCTGCCGAAGGGGATTCAAGCGGCAGCTCTTTGTTATTTAACCCTTGGAGAGCTGCAGGCTCTCTTTTAGGTTAAGGGACTAGCCAATTCATTATATTAGGAGGAGGTAGCATGAAACGGATAGGGATTTTTCTTGTTGTAATAGTTCTTGCGTCTGTTGCAGGAATCGCGATAGCTGCCGATGTAGTTCCTGCAGCTATTCAGCAGCCTGGGACACAACCAGGAGAAGTAGGCAACCTAGAATCACCCGATAAATGCGATAACTGCCACGGAGGCTACAATACTGCAGTTGAACCAGCCTTTAACTGGCGGGGAAGTATGATGGCCAATGCAGGACGTGACCCAATTTTCTGGGCCACGCTAGCAATCGCAGAGCAAGATTTTGATGGCGCTGGAGACCTATGCATTCGCTGCCATAGTGCCGGTGGATGGTATGCTGGCCGTTCAGAACCAACGGACGGAAGCGGGCTTATGTCTGGCGATTCAGATGGTGTAGATTGCGATACTTGCCATAAAATGACCAACCCAAATAATTCGGAATTCCTCGGTGTAATGAATGTACCATTCATCGCGAATGATGGTCTAGGAAATGGCTTTTATGGTTCCGGTATACTCTCACTCTGGGGTGGCTCGGAAAAGCTCGGCCCGTACGTGGATGCAGCTGCCCGGCACCAATTCATGCAATCAGAATTTCACCGCTCCAAAGACTTTTGCGGCTCATGCCACGATGTTTCTAACCCGGTAGTAGGTGATCTGGCTCCTAATAATGGAACACAACCTACGGCTGATTACGAGGTAATCGCTAGTGGTGATCCAACCTCACCAGTAGATCAAAAGGCAGCCTTCAACAATTTCCCATATCAATATGGCATTGTTGAGCGCACATACAGTGAGTTCTATTCAGGCGCACTATCCAGCACATTAGTCCAGGATTATGACACTCTTCCTTCAGACCTGCAAACAGGTGCCATCCAATCCGTTTACAACGCTGCCTTGGGTAACTATGCAGATGGATCACCACGCTACTTTACCTGCCAGACATGCCATATGCGCGCAATTACTGGAGTTGGTTGTAATAAGAAAGGAGCACCTGTCCGTACCGACCTACCACTTCATGATCTGACAGGGGGGAACTATTGGATGCCGGAAGCAATTCAGTACCAGGATGCTGCTGATACCCTTAGGTTAGGGGGTGGGCTAACTACCACTCAAGTAAACGCCTTAAATGCAGGCAAAGATCGTGCCAGTCAACAACTCAATCTGGCAGCTTCGCTGGAAGTATCAGGAAATAAACTCAGAATCACCAACCTGACTGGGCATATATTGATCTCTGGTTATCCTGAAGATTGCTTCGAGAGGACGGAGCCTATGGTAATCTCACAGTTGATATCAACGGCACAACAACACAAGTGAATACCATTCTTGATTTACATGATCCTAACTCCAAGATTTATGAAGCTCATTATGGTATGACCCAAGAATGGGCTGCAACCCTTACAAGCCTAGGATACCCTGAAACCTTACCTTTAAGCTATGATCGAGAGACGGGTGCGGTTACACATACCCTTGGAGAATTGGCAGCACTTCCTGCAGGCACCTCATTTGAAACATTCCACTTCGTACTCAACAATCAAGTGGTCAAAGACAACCGAATTCCCCCGTATGGCTTTAGCTACGACGAAGCAAAAGTTCGCAATGCTTTACCTATTCCAACCAATCAATACGGTGGTAGTCCAGGTGGCACGTATAACTATTGGGATGAAGTCAGCCTCAATCCACCTAGCGGGGCATCTTATGCTGATATCAAGCTTCTTTACCAGCCGACGAGTTGGGAATATATCCAATTCCTTACATTGGCCAACAACGGATCCATCCCCTTCCTTGCCCAAGAAGGAGTAAATTTATTGGATGCCTGGTTGAACACTGGTATGGCAGAACCTTACGTTATGTCCGAAACCTCCTGGCACTCAACCACACAAGCCTGCATGGCACCCACTCCAACACTGTTAACCGCAATCCCAAGTAACCAACAAGTGGATTTGGAATGGTCCAATGAACATACAACTTACCCAAGCGTTCTTGGTTACAAAATATACTACGATCAGGCAGGAAAATATCAGTTTGTCAATCAAGTTGGATTAACCACCACATTTACCGACACAAATATAACCAATGGTAGCGAATATTGTTACGTGGTATCCACGCTATATGATTCTGACGGAGATGGTGTAATAGATTGCGAGTCCAACTTAAGCAACATTCTCTGTGCTGTTCCCAACAACCAAGGACAGGCCCAGGTGAGTGTAAGCGAACTGGTTACCGGTAAACTTACTGGAAAAGGAAAAAATCAAACCTTTACTCTGACAACTTTGTTTGCGGCTGGTGATTCAGTTATCTTCCAGGCCAAGGTTGTGGATACAAGCACTGGACTGCCGATTCCAAATGCCACCGTTGATATTACTATCACCGGACCGGAGACTGTCACCCTCATCAGCGGATTGAGCGATTCAGCAGGCATCGCCGAAGCTACCTGGGGTACATC
>JARROY010000080.1:0-13763 GCA_037383445.1 Anaerolineales bacterium
GGATTAAAAGGTGAACAAAGGCGGCTTATCCAGTGAATATGAACTTGCTGATGACCTGACTTGGCGTGAGTATGAGGTTTTGGGTCTGCTGGCAGAGCATCTCACCAACCGGGAGATCGCGGACAGGCTGCACCTGGCAGAAAGTACGGTCAAGGATTACGTAGGAAACATCCTCGGTAAGCTGTATGTAAAAAACCGGCGCAAAGCGGTAGAAAAAGCCAAAGCATTGGGTCTATTGGAAGGGGAAGCCAAAACCCAAGAAACGCCGCGCCTCAGCCTGCCGACAGCTCCGACTCCATTCGTTGGCAGGCGGGAAGAACTATCCTCGGTAAAAAATCTTCTGTCCGAAACCCGCCTGCTGAGCCTGACCGGTCCAGGGGGGATTGGTAAAACCCGCTTGGCTTTAAAAGCGGCAGAAGATTCAGCATCAGATTTTTCTGACGGATGCTTCTTTGTGTCTTTGGCTCCCATCCACTCGGTGAAAAATATTGTTCAGAAAATTGCTGAAGCAATGGAATTCCCGCTTGCCACGCAGGAAGATCCGGAATTTCAGCTGCTGCGTTATCTGAAGAGTAAGCGGGTGCTGCTGGTAATGGACAATTTTGAACACCTGCTGGAGGGTGCTGGACTGCTCAACGCGATCCTCCAGGCCGCCCCAGGGGTGAAGATTCTCTCCACCACACGGGAAAAGCTCAATTTGCATGGTGAAACAAACTTTGCTGTTGGGGGACTGCATCAGGGAGACCCGCTCGCGTTGGAAGAAATCCAGAAATCGGATGCCGTGACCCTTTTCCTGCAAAGCGCCAATCGAGTTTGCCCCGGGTATGCGCCAGCGCCAGATGAACTGAAGAGGATTGCGAGAATTTGTCAGCTTGTGGAAGGGATGCCGCTGGCCATCGAGCTGGCAGCTGCCTGGCTGGATTTGTTAAGCGTGGATGAAATTGTCAGGGAGCTTGAGAAGGGGCCCGATATCCTAGCGGCTGAACTGCGTGATGTGCCAGACCGCCACCGCAGCATCCAATCCGTTTTTGATCATTCGTGGACTCTGTTGGAAGAGGGTGAGAAACAGATTTTTATGCGTTTGGCGGTCTTCCGGGGCGGTTTTATGCGGGAAGCTGTTCATGAGGTGACTGGCGCTTCGCTTCAGCAGTTGGCCGGGTTGGTCAATAAATCTCTTTTAAGCCATGACCCAGACACAGGCCGGCTTACGATCCATGAACTGCTACGTCAGTGTGCCCAGGAACGATTGGAAGAGAATGCTGAAACCTTGATTACGGCCCAGGAAACTCACGCAGCGTATTATGCCCAGTTTATGAGTCAGAGGTGGGAAGACCTCAAAGGTCCGCGGCAAATGGAAGCGTTGGCAGAGATTGAAGCTGATATCGAAAACATCCGAACTGCCTGGCTATATTTCCTTGAACACCAAAACCCCCAGCAGTTGTGGCGATTTATTCATGGTTTTTGGCATGTCTATTGGATTCGCTGGTGGAACCATGCCGGGATGGAACTGTTTTCTCATGCGGCCGAGATGCTGCAACCCAGCTATGACCCGGAAATTACTGCTCTGGGTGCGCTAGCCAAAGCTTACCAGGGATATTTTATGGCTTGGCTGGACCTGGCAGACCAGGGATATACCCTGGCGAAAGAAGGCGTGGAGGTCCTGGAGCAATTTAACCATCCGCGAGCGCTGGCTATGGCATATGATAGTCTGCAATTGAATGCTTACCTTTTATCTAAATACAAGGAGGACTCTTACGCCACCAATCGAATGGTCGAGATCGCGTCCGACATTGGTGATAAATGGCTGCTGGCGCTTCTCATGTTTGGGCCGGGCATGGGGGCTTTGATTAATGGGGATTACGACGAGGCGGAAGAGATTGCTCAAAAGGACCTGGCACTGTATGAGGAAATTGGCGACCAGATCGGTTTAACGATGCCTTTAATCGTGCTGGGGCATGCCAGTTTGGCCAAGGGAGAATATAACCAGGCAAGGGAATATTATCTGCGCTGTCTTAATATCTCTGAGAAGGTTGGTTGTTATTACTCAACCCAAACGGCCAGTAAATATATGGTCAAAGTCGCATTGGGTATGGGGAACCCTGAGGAGGCGGAAAAATATTTACTCAAGAGCCTGGCCATCTCCAAAGAAATCGGTTTTATCCGGGATATCGTCAATTTGCTGTATGAATTTGCCCGCTTGAAAGCGGCACAGGATGATCCCGAATCGGCGGTCGAACTTTTGGGTTTGGTGCTGCAGCACCCCTCAAGCGAACATGTCCGCTGGATGGAAGGCAGGATCAGCGACAGTGCAAATGATTTGCTGGCAGAGCTCAAGAATGTGCTCAGCCCGGAAGCCATAGCCGCGGCCTTGCAGCGCGGCCGAAACTTGCAGTTAGACGATGTGGTGACTGAGCTATTTGGCTCTCAAACCCCACTGGAGCATTAGACTAGCCCGGATATGTTGTGGATACCGTATACAGGTTGATTAAAAAGAAACTGGAATGGCTCCAGTTTCTTTTTCTTTTGGTTGAGTTATGACGAACGCCCTAGTTATTTACCGAAAAAGCTTTTTAACAGCGAACGGGTAACCATCTTTCTAAAGAATCAAGAGTCCCCAGGTTCGATACTAGTATTGTGACTGCCATGACACACTCTTTATGGTGGTTCTCTTTGCAGGGGACAGCGTTGTCCCCTGCACCCCCCCGCCGGGACAGTTATGTCCCGGATCCCGCAAAGATGTTAATAGGACATAAGTTTGATCGGGGGATAGCTATTTGGTCTTCCAGCTTTTTTCTCTCACAGTTCATTTTTGCGACAAGTGAGATCAGCAAGACAATCAGCCAATATGAGATACAGGGTGTGTCATGGTTAAACTGGTCTTTTAAGAGCTCCCTAGTTATTAATCAAATAAGCTTTTTAGCAGCGAACTGACCACCAGTTGCCCGGATTGCGAGCGGTGCGGGGATTGAGCGGTTGGAGAGGCTCCCATAATGGCGGATGCCAACGAACTGACGGTATCTTCCCCTTTGTTTTTAGATTTGACAAATGAGAATCCGGCATTGATGACATCCCCAAGGTCCAGCTTATCATCCTGGTCAGTGGATGCGTCCCCTAAAAGACCACCCAGCAACCCCGTGAGCGGATTGTCTTGATCTGAAGATTGTCCTCCGGCACCCATCAGTGACTGCACCATGGGCAATAAATTCTCGGGGGTCATCTCCTTTCCTTGGATTTTTTCAGCTGCTTGAGCAAATCCGTCCGCGTAGACCCGAGCTGATCCGCTCTTGCTGGCGGCCAATGCCTTGCCTGCTTCTGTGAGCTGTTCTGCCGGGGAGGCGCTGGGGTTATTCTTAATCGCCTGGGTTGCCAGGTTGAAGATTTCGACCATGTTATCGCCGTGGTCTCCATTCCAACTGTCTGCCTGGTTGAGGGTTGACTGGTTTTCTTCTATCGCCTGAGCAGCATTTTTAAGTAGGCTCAATAGGTCTAGCTTTGCCATTTGGAATACTCCTTCTAAAGTGTTTGGAATTTTATGTTTGTGATAGATGATTTATAGGATTACTGGAACCTGAATATAAAACTTTGACAACGCCGAGTTTTGGGGTCTTACCCGGTGTTATCTTTCGCCAATATAAATAAATAGCGTTCACGTATAAATTGGATAATTTTCGTAAGATTTTTGTTCTGGGAGAGTCAAAGCCTTTAAAAGTATATTGTCGTTTGAGAGGTCATACATGCAGTTAGATGGATTACATCATGTTACAGCAGTCAGTGCAAAGATTGCTGGTAATGTAGAGTTTTACACACAGGTTTTGGGTCTGCGTCTGGTTAAAAAATCTGTCAACCAGGACGACGTTTCCGCCTATCATCTCTTTTATGCCGACAAGTTGGGTTCGCCAGGTACAGATATGACCTTTTTTGACTGGCCGCATATTGGGCCGAACGGGCGCGGTACCGACAGCATTGCGGGGACAGCTTTCCGCGTCTCGGGTGAGCAGGCACTCCAGTTCTGGGCCGACCGCTTCGACGATCTCGGCGTGGACCGTGGAGATGCCACAGATTTTGCAGGCCGGATGGTGCTGCCCTTTGAGGACCTGGAAGGCCAACGGCTGTACCTGGTCGATGACAAAGGGACGGAATTTGAAGGTGAAATCTGGCAGCAACCAGACATCCCTGACGAATTTGCCCTGCGGGGGTTTTACAGCATCCTCCTCTCGATGCCTTCGATCCTTCTTAAAGATTTCGAAACCGAGAAGCAATGGCGCAACCACCTGATTGAATCCGGGCTGTATGTCAGCGGACTGATTGACCGTTTCTGGTTCCGCTCGATTTATTTCCGGGTATCCAACGGGATTTTGTTTGAGATCGCTACCGATGGGCCAGGGTTTGCCATTGACGAAGATTTGGAAAATCTGGGTGAAAAACTGGTCTTGCCGCCCTTCCTGGAATCCCGCCGGCGTGAGATTGAAGCTGGATTAACCCCGATCGGAGCGTAGAACATGCAACCCAAGATACACCAAGGACAGCGTGTGGTAAATTATGGCACGGCATTAACCGATGCCGATTTGGTGGTGATCCTGCTGCATGGACGCGGCGCCAGTGCGGAAGGGTTGCTGCCCTTGGCACAGGCACTACAAATGGAAAGCACCGCCTTTTTGATGCCGCAGGCGGCTTTAAACCGCTGGTATCCCAATTCTGCGTTTGGCCCGATCGAGTCCAACGAACCTGACCTATCTTCTGCCCTGGCCACGATTGACTTACTGATTGAGCAGGTTGAACAGCAAGGGCTTTCGAGCCAGCAAATTGTGCTGGGAGGCTTTTCGCAGGGGGCGTGTTTGGCGGCAGAATATGCTGCCCGCAATGCTAAGCCATACGCCGGGTTGTTTATGTACAGCGGGGCGTTGATTGGACCGCGCGGCACGAAACGCAGTTATTCCGGATCCTTTGAGGATATGCCGGTGTTCATCGGCGGCAGTGATGTTGATCCCTGGGTAGCCCAAGACCTGATGTCTGAGAGCGCCCGAGTCTTTGAGCAGATGGGGGCCCGAGTCGATTTTCAAACCTATCCTGGGATGGCGCATACCGTCAACCAAGATGAGATCGACCGGGTGCGGTCGATGCTGGCGTATTCCCTTCAACCTGAGACCAAATAATTTCTATCAGATTGGCCATTCATTACGAACATCGGATCGTTTAGAGGCGGTATTTACAGCCTTTTTTCATGAGTGGCTCATTCATGAACAGATCTCCTGGTTGGTTTGTGTTCTTCACACTAAACTTTGCCAGAAGATCTGTTCTTTTGTGTATTTGCCCTGAGGTTAAATTTCAGGGTTAATCTTTATACTTCCAGATACGTTACGCGTGACGAAATTTTACTACCGGACTACGTCGATGACAGTCCCATTGCTGTCGCCATCAGGATCCGTATTGGCACTACTGTCATACGTGTAACCAGCGCCTGATAAATCAGTGACGGAGAAGGTTGTGCTGGATACGTTGTTTTTCATGTTGCCGGTCGTTACACTGCACTGGCCGTTCGAGTCTGTCAGACAGGTGTTTGTACTCCCGTTGGCAGAATCCGACCAATTGCCTGTGACGGTGACGTTTGCGACAGGGCTTCCACCACTATTAAGCACCGTAATGGTGACCGTCGCATTCCAGTTGTTTCTCCTGACCGTCGTGGAAGCATCCAGATCGCCCACATGAATCGATGCAGCAGGGGCATTTTGCACCGTGACGCTAACGGAATCGCTGCCGGTCTGACCGATGGTGTCGGTAGCCACTGCGGAGACTGTATGAGTGCCATCGCTGTATGCCGTTGTGTCCCAGGACGCTGCGTATGGAGCGGCTGTATCGACACCCATGCTGACGTTATCTACAAAGAATTCGACTTGGGTCACGCCGTTGTCATCTGATGCGTTGGCTGTGAGGTTGACGCTACTTGAGACAGTTGCACCGTTGGACGGGTTGGTGATCGTAACAGTGGGGGCGCTATCTGTGGGCGTGCCGCACGAGGCGAGTTTGAACGAGCCGATGCGGGTCTGCCAACCAGCATTGCTGATCGAGTTGTAGTATTCGGTGGTGAACCAGAAGGTGCAGTCATCGACGGGGTCAACGGCCATCATGGCATAGTCGCCCCAACGGCCAGATGTATGTTGCTGGTAACCACTGCCATTAACAATGGTGCCTTCGCCCTGGGTCATCTGGTTGAGCGGGTCGCCAGCCAAACGCCCGGTAAAGAGAATGGATGGGGAAACAGTGGTACTGGAGACTGAATATCCCAGACCGATATCGCCCTGGCCGTTCATGGCGACACTGCCAACCCAGCGGTTATCGTTGTCGGGAGAGTAGGTCGCCTGCTGGTGAACCCCCCAACCGCTACCATTGTCGCGCAACTCATACCAGCGGACACCGGCGCGGTCTGAACCGTTGGCGTCCACGGTGTGATTGACCACCATAGTCTGGTAGGAGCCGAAATTACGGTACTGCAAGCGGAACATCAGGCGGTCAGAGAGGGCGTCTAATTTTGTGCCACCAGGCTGTGAGATACAGTTACGGGCATACCCGCACATATCGGAGTCAAAGGAACTGACCGGTATAGCCCGATCAAAAGTGAAGGTCGAGTTGGAGGGATTGTTCCAATCGACATGGAAGTTCCAGGTTTGAAGCTGGTCGCCGGAATACCCCCAGGCGTTGTCGTCCATTTGCACAAAGGGATTGGGTGCCCCAGCGGGTGGAACCGGACCGTCCAGATCGGCAGGCAGCATACCGCCCAGGTTGGGATCCACATTGTACAGGTCAAAGTAAACCATGCGAGCAGATTGGCCATTCAGCATGGCATCACGCTCGAAAGCAACCGCACCAGCACCTGCCCAGCTGCAGCCAATGAACTTGCAGCTGAACTGGTTGATGGACATATAGTAACCATCGGGCCACACGCCGAATTTGGGGTAATCGTTGAGCTTGCTGTTGCTGATCGTGAATTCGTAGCGATTCCAGGCTCCCGTAGGATCGGGTGTCTGTGAGACGGCAATGCACTGGTAAAACGGGCCGCGCGGATATCTCGGAAGAGCAAACTGTGACATCATCCAGCGATCTGCCAGATGGTCATAGAGGACGACCGGGTCACCATCATTGGTGGTCTCACACGGGCCGCCAAAACCCTGCCAGAGGGTATTGTTGTTCGCCGGACCGTAGAGTTTATTTCCGCTGCGATCATAGATCGCAAAAGCCAGATTGACCATCTGAACGTAATGGTTCGGGCCGATATCCCCATTGGTATCAGGGGGCAGGACACCATTAACATTGCCCACACCCTCGAAGTTGGCTCCAACGGTTGCAGAACTGATTGCAGGAGCAGAGGTTTGCAGGGCTGGGTCCTGTCCGGTTGGCCCGGTGTTAATCTGGCGATTGGGGAGGTTCTTGCGGGGTTTTTCAAAAACTCGTCCAAGCACATCCGGTAAGGGAGGCAGTTTCGGCATGTCTTTCAACGGCGCGGTTGTGTCGGAACGGGTTGCGTAACTGACCACCGCGTGACCTCCCCCCTGGGCTGCTTGCACACTAAAAGAATTAAAACCTACGAAGGATATAATGAATACTAAAATAGGACTGATAATTTTCCATACGGGATAAATTTTTTTGTTCATTTTGCTTATATCTCCTTTACTTATTAAGCGGGTTTAATCAAGGCTAAGGCAAATTTCACATAAGCCACCACCTCCTAAAACAAAAAATATGACTGTTTAGATGATTTTACACCTATTTACAAGCGATTGGAACTGACCTTTGGATAAGATTTGGACTAATTAATATTGGAAAAACGCGAGGGACATCCAAAATCAGGAAAAGATACCACGTTTAAAAGAAAGGGATGAAGGGCAAGACTATTGTGAAAGCTTAGATGAGAAGAGAGAGATACTTTGGCTTTTTCAATTTGTTCCCCCAGTTTTCCCTATTAAGAGATCAGAGTGATCGACCTGAGACTTGCCGCATCCCGCCGCTGGCTCATTCCTTTCAACCTGAGACATAGTATTTAATCGCAAATCCCCTCTGTGGCAGTGGTGATTGCACCTACTGGGACGGCAGCTGATTGCTTGCCAGATTAAGTGCGTAAATCCCCAGCTCGGTGCAGGTGGTTTCCCAGTCTTCCTTGGTCAGCTTGCCGGTTGCCAGCTCAATGAAAACCTGGAAAGGTTTCACGATTTGGCCGTCTTCCTCCAGGGTCACTTCTTCCCCGAGGCCGGTTTTCACTCCCCAACCCTGTTTTCGGAGGGTGGAGATTAAGGCACAACCGACAACGTTGCTGCAAATTTGCAGCTGGACTTGCGGAGGGACATCTTTAGGTTTTACATTGGGCGGTAATTTCCAGCCATTGGCTGCTATTTGGAGGAACAACACCGGGAACTTTTTTGCGTGTTCCGGCAGGTTGCCGATGGTCATGCCTGTTAGAGCTCCAGCAAACGATTGGGCGTTTTTTTCCCACATTGGGAGATAGACAATCTCAGTCAAATCCTCCCATTGGAGAGGTTTTAGCGTTTTGATCTTTTCTTTATCAATGGCGATGGACATTAAAATCCGGCCTTCCAGGTCTTCGGGATCCTGCACCAAACTTAACGCGGGTTGATCATTCATTTCCTCACCTTGGGGCAGTGATTCTAAGGCCGCCAGCCGTTCTTTTAGGGAGGGATGGGTGTCGTAAGGATCTGCTTTTTCTTGCGATAACACTTGCTGATAGCTGCTTTCAACCTTCTGGGTCACGTTTTGGGTTTCTAAAAAGCGATCAAATCCGTTTAAGAGAGACGGGCGGAATCCATTGTTGACCACCGGGAGATATTCCTGCTGCCAGAAAGCGCCAAAAGCTGAACTATAACGGTGAATTTTCGTCAGACTGCTGGTGGCGGCCTGTTTGCCCACTATCGTAGCGGACAGTCGATCTGCTGAAAATTCCTGCTGGCGGGAAATGGCGTTGGTGATTCTGAGGAACATTTTGGCATACCAGACAAATGGGGCCTGGAGGAGCGAGCTCTGGTGACCGACATTGACCGCGGTCCGGATGATCGCAGTCCGGGTTCGATAGATCCACGGACCCAAAGCGGTGTCCCCGCCGTAGTAGTGTCCAAATTCGTGTGCAAGGACGGATTTCAATTCGCTGATATTGAGCAGTTTCAGCAGCCCCAGACCGATGCCCATCACCCGGCGCCTGCCAATGCCCATCATCCCGCCTCGTTCGGCGACAAAAGCGTTCACGTCCGGGATGAGATAGACATCCCGCGGCATTTCTTGCTGGGTGAGGTCGGCAACCGCTTTGATTTCCCTGAAGAGAAGAGGAAACTCGCTGGGGGTCAGCTGAGGCCCAGGTGGAATGAACCGGTCAATGCGGGGCAGGATGGCCCAGATAATGACCACAGCACCGACGATGGCAAACAGGGTCAAGCGGCTGTTAACGGTTTCAAAGATCACAAACTGGGCGTAGACGAGGAAGAGCAAACCGCCTGCAATTGCCAGGGCCAAGCCATAGAAACCGATCGTCAGTAAGACTGACGTGATAGCTCGGAGAAGTAGAGAGTTTTTTGACTTAACCATTTATCCTCCCGGTTTGCCTGTCCAGGTGTTAAGAATGATTGATCTGCATCTTACGGCTTCCAGCCGTTGGCGAATTCCAATGAGACCAATAAAAGTTCCGTGGTTTTTGGGGAGCATCGTTCCTCAATATCCCCACCAGGCTTGTGTTGTCGTTGGAGCCAGTTTGCCACGGCTCAATGATCCAGGTTGAGATGAGCATAGGATTAATAAAAAGTATACAGCAAACAACTCTTTAAATACAATTAGCTCATTTCTGGTATTATTATTCGGCCCTGGTGCGGACTGCCAGGGAGCGGTGAGTTAAGAAGATATCTTTGGACTTTCCCGGTGGTCTCGATACAACCCAAGAAATGCACTTGGGGCACTCGACCACCTGGATATCCAGTTCAGTTTGCCCCATTTTTGACCTAAGGAATTCACCACTCCCGGCTGACAGAAATAGACAATACCTGATTAAAGGTAGGATATCACTTTGGGAGTTTCAAATGAAATTAATTGACCGAACACTGATTTTATTCAAGCAGGTTTCGTCGGTCTGTGAAACGAAAATCGGCTCTCCCTTTGTATAAAAGTAATTGACCCTATTCGAGATTTTTCTTTATTAACAATTTAGATGTAAATGATGATTCCATTGGATGATAACAGTTAACGAATTATGGCACTTCAACTTGTTAAACGCGTAGTAGGACCTTGGCAGGAGTTTCCCAGGCATTTTCAAATTTTAATGGGGGCTTCGTTCATCGACCGCTTGGGAGGCGCATTATTGTTTCCGTTCTTTGGCTTATATATAACGGAAAAATTTGGCGTGGGGATGACCGAGGTTGGAGTCATGTTTGCCATCTGGGCTGTTACGAGCCAGGTAGGAAGGGTAATTGGGGGGGCATTAACCGACAAAATCGGTCGCAAGACAATGTTAATGTTTGGGTTGGTGATCAGCGCGTTGAGTTCAATTGCCATGGGACTGGTCTCTGAATTGAGTCTTTTCTATATCACTGTGGCGATTGCAGGAACGCTGGGAGACATGGGCGGACCCGCTCAACAGGCAATGGTTGCCGACCTGCTGCCGGAAGAAAAACGCGCCCAGGGTTATGGGGTTTGGCGGGTGGTGGCGAATCTGGCTGTGATGATCGGGCCGTTGATTGGTGGATGGATGGCGACCGGTTCTTACCTTTCCCTTTTCATCACCGATGCGATTTCCAGTACGATCACTGCCGGGATTGTGTTGGTTACCCTGCCAGAAACAAAACCAGATATTACCGAAGATCAAGAAGATGAAGGTTTTCTGAAGACCTTCTCTGGTTATATTAAAGTATTCAAAGATCTGTTGTTTATGGAATTTATCCTGGCCTCTGTTCTGGCGAACACGGTGTATGTTCAAATGAACAGTACACTACCGGTTTATTTGCGTGATATCCATAACGAACCAGCAAGTACATACGGGATTATCCTGAGCATCAACGCGGGGATGGTGGTACTGTTCCAGTTTTGGCTGACGCGAAAAATGTCCGCCATTCCACCAATGTTGATGATGGCCTTAGGAACCTTGTTGTACTTGGTGGGCTTTGGGATGTATGGTTTTGTCAGCGGGTTCTTAATGTTTGCGCTTGCCATGATCATCCTTACGATCGGGGAGATGATCGTGATCCCGGTAGCGCAGGCGCTGGTGGCGCAGTTTGCACCCGAAGATATGCGCGGCAGGTATATGGCTGTGTATGGTGTTGGCTGGTCAATCCCGTTCGCGGTTGGTCCTTATCTGGCCGGGTTGGTGATGGATAATATTGATCCCAACTGGGTATGGTACGGCAGTATCATCATTTGTACCTTTGCGGTTCTGGGCTTTTTACGCATGCAGTGGTCTGCGGGAAAAACCTTAAAAAACCCGATGCTCGAGAAAGAACCCAGCTGATTATTGTGACCAGGCTTTCGGAGCTAGCTTTGGGGTCGTAAAATAGGAACAGCTGTTTTTCCATTCCCCAGATTCTTGATTTAGCTGGGTTGTTACACCTCCTCTTGCAATATATGAAACACTCACAAAAAAGGTAGGTTATGAAGCAGTAAAAAAGAAAGACCTTGTGTAAGATGGGAGTTTCGACACAAACAATCACAAAAGTCTTTCACCATAATTAAATCTATCCCATTTAAAAAGTTCCTTTTCTCTCGTCACTGCCTTTAGATAAAACGGAAAACTTAATTATTCTCAAGGAGTGGGTGATGATGAATAATAGACTTAATCGTTGGACTGATCGCAGAATAATCGGCATCCTGATTATTGTCCTATCGATCCTCGCTTGCAGCTTGCCCATGCTCAATTCGGGGTCTGGATCACAATCAGCCAGCACAGAAGATACACAAGTTAACTTGGCTGAGAACACCTCCAGCGATACTGTCCCCAGCCAGGAAAACGCGAGCCCAGATGTCGACTCTGAAGAACCAATCGAGATGGAAGTTTTGCCGCCTGAACCGGGCAGCACGCTTCGCTGGATTGACAGCAGTTTGCTGGTCTATATTCCGCCCAGTGAGTTTGTCATGGGGCATGAAGGGGATGATAATCCTGAGCACATCGTCTTTTTAAGTGGATTTTGGATTTATCGCACAGAAGTGACCAACCGGATGTATTTAAATTGTATGGCAAAGGGGAAATGTTCCCCACCTGCAGTTGACCCGGCGATACCAGATCTGGAAGACCCAGAGATGGCTGATTTCCCGGTGGTAGGTGTGCGATGGGGACAGGCGGCAGCTTACTGCGAATCTGTTGGTGGTTATTTACCGACCGAAGCGCAATGGGAGAAAACAGCACGCGGTGCTGAGGGCTACATCTATCCCTGGGGGAATACTGAACCTACCTGCGAATTGTTGAACTTTGACGATTGCCGCGGTGAAAGCAGTTTGGTGAGGGATTATCCTTTGGGGGCTTCTCCTTATGAGGTGCTGGACATGGCCGGGAATGTTTTTGAATGGGTGGCTGACTGGTACCAAGAAGATTATTATGCTGAATCCCCTGTTGATAACCCGATGGGGCCGGAGTTTGGCAAGGTGCGGTCGGTACGCGGCAGTACCTACCGTTCTGAACCCGACCAAATAGAATCTTCTTTGAGATATTTTTTAGAACCTGAAAAGTATCGGATTGATCTTGGCTTTCGCTGCGTGGTTGGTAATGCTGAGCAATTTGCCCCGCCTTGCGAGGTGCTGGCACATCCCCCCGCTGACGATCTGGCGGGAAACCCGGATGAACCGCCGGGTGGCTCTGCTGCTTGTGTCGTGCCGCAGCCAGAATTGAGCATTGTTACCTATTGCGAAAAGGGTCAACGCGGGAATAATATCTCCTGGACACCTGCAGACGCAGAGATAAATTATTCCATTCAGGAGGGAGCCTGGTGCTCAATGTATGATGCGGACACCTTGGCATGTAAAGGGAATTATGGAGCGCTGGTTAACGTCAAGGCCTGTAAATCTTGCCCTCCTCCAAAGGTTGAACTGGGGGTGCCGGGTACCTGTGATCCACGGTACGTATTTGATGATACAACCAGCCTATGCAAGTATAGTGGCCCTCCAGTGCCCGGTGAAGTCGTATGTGCCCCGGGATACTCCCTCAGTGGGGATGATTCTTGCTGTGAGATGCAGGAGGGTACTCCATTAGACTATCCAATTTGTCCGGTTGGAGGGGTGTATGAGCCAACCTCACATATTTGCTGGTTTACCCTGCCCAGCACCGGGGATGAGAAATGCGTCAGCGATTCGGTTTTCTTCAAGTGGTGTCCACCAGAGCCCGGAGATGTCCCACAAGATCCTTGTAATCAGTACGTTACCCAAGGAGAGTGTGAGCGATTCAAAAACGTATGTCATTGGGATGTAAATATTTGTGTGAGTAATTGATTGCTCGCGTTTTTGTGAGTATCTCAATTAATTGAGACGAGTGAATGATATTAAGACGAAACTTTTAACCATAGCGTAAATAAGCGCTGTGAGTTTAAGACTCATATCGATTTGTTTTCCTTTAGCACCACCTTTGCCGCGTTGCGCCCACTCGCGCCGCTGATCCCGCCGCCGGCATGGACACCACTGCCGCACAGGTACAGGCTGTGGATGGGCGTTTTGTGATTGGACCAGCCGGGGATGGGACGCATGAACAGGAACTGATCGAGCATGATCTGCCCGTGGTTGAGATCACCCTCGGTGAGGGA
>JARROY010000081.1:0-16052 GCA_037383445.1 Anaerolineales bacterium
GGGCGACCCGTTTACACTTTCCACCAGCCGGCTGGAAGAGATTGTCGCCCGGCTGTACGAAATCCCCCATGTCGAGATCATCCGCTACGGCACCGCCATCCCGGCGGTCCTGCCCCAACGGATCAACGACTCGCTGGTGAACATGCTCAAGAAATACCAGCCGGTGTGGATCAATACACATTTCAACCACCCCAAAGAGATCACGCCCCGATCCCGGGAGGCCTTGGCAAAACTGGCGGATGCGGGTTTTGTCCTGGGCAACCAGAGCGTGCTGATGCGCGGCCTCAACGACTGCCCCTATATCATCAAAGAGCTCTGCCAGCGCCTGGTGGAAAACCGGGTACGCCCTTACCGGCTGTACCAATGCGACCTTTCCAGCGGAATTTCACATTTCCGCACCTCGATCAGCACAGGTATCCATATCATCGAACATCTCAGCGGGCACACCACCGGCTTTGCCGTGCCAGAATTCGTGGTGGACCTTCCCGGTGGGGGTGGGAAAATGCCCGTCAACCCGCGCTATATGATCAGCCAGAGCGACCGGGTGGTGATCTTCCGGAATTATGAAGGGGTGATTGCAAAATATGTTGAACCAGAAGACACCAGCTTCCTCGGCTGCCCGGAGACCTGCACCATCTGTGAGGAGCGGGAAAACCGCGGTCTAGACCAGCCGAAAGTCGGGCTGGAAAAACTGTTTGCAGGGGAAACCCTCAGCCTGGAACCAACCGATCTATACCGCAACCAGCGCAAACAGCAGAAGCACTCCTGATCTACAACGACTGTCAATCCAAAGCATACAGAATAGGTGATAGAGATGCAGTCTTGGCAAATCCTCTCCCAACAAGAAGTTGAACAAATCCACCAGACCACCCTGCGCATTCTGGCGGAAGTGGGCATTGTCCTTGACCATGCCGAAACCCGCCAGATTCTGCTGGATGCTGGGGCTGCGGTCAAGAACAACCGCATAGTCTTTCCGCCAGAAATGGTTGAAAACTGCCTGGCAAAATGCGGCGGACCCGTGCGGGTGCGCGGCCGCGGCGGTACCACGGCAGAAATCGGCGGCGGCAGGCTGCACTGGCATAACCTGGGCGGGGCGCGAGATGTTTTTGACCCAATCAGCGGTACAGCCAGACAGGCCACCGTGCAGGACGTACGTGATGCCACTCGCCTGCTGGATTCATTGGAGCATGCCACGACGATCACGCCGTTTTTTACTCCCACCGATGTACCGGGAGAGCTGATGTCTCTGGCGATGTACCGTTATGCCCTGCCCAATACAACCAAGCCGCTGCAGGGCCCCGGTGTACAGACTGCCAAAGAAGTGAAATTTGCCGTGGCTATGGCAGAGGTCATCGGCCCAGTAAACGAAGTGCTGACAATGAGCGTTTCCCCCGTCAGCCCGCTGACCTTTCCCTCCGAGATGGCCGGGTCTATGGTAGAAATCGCCCGACACGGGATTCCCTTTGGTCCGCTGCCCTGCCCGACAGCTGGCACGACAGCCCCATTTTCCCTTGCCGGCGCACTGACCCAGCAAAACGCCGAAGTTCTGGCATCCATCGTGATTGTCCAAAGCGTCCACCCCGGGCTGCCGATAATTTACTGCGGCCGCTTGGCGATGATGGAACCCCGCACAGGGTCATCGGTGTGGGGCGGCGTGGAGATGGGAATGGCTTCCGCGGCCACGGTGCAGATCGGGCATTATTATCACTTCCCGGTCAACGTATACGGGCTTTCGACCAATGCCCATATCCTTGATGTGCAGAACGGGTACGAACGGGCGTTGAACTCGATTTTACCTGCCTTGGCCGGAGCGGACGAACTCTCGGGGATCGGGGAAATGAACGCCGGGGTGATGGGCTCCCTTGCCCAGATGGTGGTGGATGACGATATCATCGGCAGCGTAAAACGGGCTGTCCGCGGGTTCAAGGTCGATGAAGATGCGCTGGCCTTCGAGGTGATCGCCTCGGTGATGGATGGGGCTCACAACTTCCTGGCCGAAAAACATACGATTAACTACCTGCGGGCGGGTGAACTCAACTATACCAAGCACGGGGAACGCCGCTCTTTTGATGAATGGGAACGGAGCGGCAGAATCAGCATGACAGATAGGGCTCAGGAAAAAGCGCTTGAAATCCTGGCCCAACATGAAGTCCCACCTCTAGCAGATGAACAGGAGAAGGAACTGGATGAGATTTATTCCGCGGCTGGAAAAGAATTGGCCTCCTAACTTAGGATTCTCTCATTTTACTTTTCAGGTAACTTAGTATATTTTATATACAAGGAGTGAAAGGAGGAAGCAGGCGAATAATCGAACGGTGTTTTCCAAAAAATCCAACTAGATGTGTTCTATCAAGGAGGTAGAAAGTTATGCGTAAATGGTTTACTTTGATGGCAGTTCTTGCCATCCTTACTCTTGCTTTGGCGGCTTGTGGAGGCGGAGATACCGGCGGAAACACTGGTGACACTGGCAATACCGGCGACACTGGCAATACCGGTGACACTGGCAATACCGGCGACACTGGCAACACTGGCAACACTGGCAACACTGGTGATACCGGTGACACCGGTGATACCGGTGCAGAAGCCCCGTATAAAGTCACCACATTTGCCTGGACCCAGGAACCCGACTCGCTCAACCCGTTCTATACCGACATGTGGTTCTCAGCCATCCTCCAGCAGCTTTACCTGTGCTGGCCGTGGGAATACGACGACCAGAATGTTCCCTACCCGAATTTGCTGACTGAAATCCCCAGCCCAGAAAACGGCGGGGTCTCAGCAGACGGGCTAACCATCACCATGAATCTGCTGGACGACATCACCTGGTCGGATGGCGAACCGATCACATCCGCCGATTTCCTTTTCACCTACGAAATGAATATGGCCGATGAGAATGCAGTCAACTCCCAGTATCCGTACGATTACCTGGTAGACCTGCAGGCGCCGGATGCTACCACCGTCGTGATGAGCTTCGAAGAACCGTTTGCACCCTGGGAATCAACCTTCTGGCGAGGCATTCTGCCTGAACACGTTCTCCGCCCGGTGTATGAAGCGGATGGCAGTATCATCGAAGCTGATTGGAACATGCTTCCAACCGTGGGCTGCGGTCCATATGTGGCGGAAGAATGGGAATCGGGCAGCTTCCTGCGCTTCGTCCGCAACGAGAATTTCTGGAAAGGCGCAGCCAAGATCGATGAGATCTTCTTCCAGTTTGTCCCGGATGATGCCGCCCAAACTGCGGCTCTGGTTTCCGGCGACGCCGACCTGGGCACTTTCCCGCCCATCTCCGATGTGCCTGCCTTACAGGATGCCGGTCTGCAGATTGTCACCCAAAACGGTGGCTATTCCGAAGGATGGTTCTTTAACCTGCGCGATATGGCCAGTGACCCAATCAAAGATCTGGTTGTGCGCCAGGCAATTGCTAAATCGATCGACCGCGAAGCAATTGTCAACGACTTGCTCCTTGGGTTAGCTCCGGTAGCCGAAACCTTCTGGGATGCAATTGCCGCTTCCGGGTGGGTTTCTCCGGATATTGAACCCTGGACATTTGATCCCGAAGGCGCCAAGCAAATGCTCGAGGACGCCGGCTATGTCGATACGGATAATGACGGCATCCGCGAAGATGCAGATGGCAACCCGCTGGTGGTTTACCAAGGCACCACAATCCGCGAGATTCGCCAGGATATCCAGGCAGTTGCTCAACAGTATCTGCGTGATGTGGGGATCGACCTGCAGATCCAGAGCTGGGATTCAGATATCTTCTTCGGCAGCTATGCCGATGGAGCGCCACCAGCTGTTGGTGACATCGATATCATGGAATGGTCCGACGGGACCTACTTCCCGGATCCAGACACGGACTACTGGCTGTGCTCCCAACTTCCCGATGACGAGAACCCCTGGGGATACAACTACTATATCTGTGACGATGAACTGGATGCACTCTTCCAGGCCCAGCTGACCGAGGCAGACCCGGCTGCGCGGATCGAACTGTTCCACCAGATCAGCCAGATCGTGCACGACAAGGTCTATTGGTTTGGGTTGTATGTCGATGCGGACTACTGGATCGTTAGCCCCCATTTGTCCAATGTTAAATTATCCGGTGTAACCCCATTCTATAACATTATGGAATGGGATATCTCGGAATAAGAAACGCTGACATTTGAATAATGGCCGGGGTATGAACCCCTTCTACCCCGGCCGTCTTATTTGATCAAAATGGAACCGGTAGATTCCATTTTGATCAACTCAGACCCTCCCGGGAGGTTCCATGTTCAGATACATTATCCGCAGGATCCTGCAGGCGATTCCGTTACTCATCATCATCAGTATTGTTCTATTTTTGCTGATGATGAATACTGGAGACCCCCTGGCCACCATGGGAGGCAGAAAAGCTACCCGCCCAGAAGATCGAGCGCGCCTTGAACGCCAGCTAGGGTTGGACAAGCCGCTTTATACCCAATACATCTATTGGTTGGTCGGCAATGACTGGGCCAAGATCGATATGGATGGCGATGGGGTAGCAGAAACTCCCGGCGTCCGGAAAGGCGTTATCCGAGGTGATTTTGGCAACTCGATGCTCAGTCGAGGCAAACCGGCCATGGAGCTCATCATGGACCGCCTGCCCAATACGTTGATCTTGATGATCCCGGCTGAAGTGATCGTGGTTGTGATCTCTTTATTGATAGGTATTTATTCAGCCCTTAGGCAATATTCATTAATTGACCATACGATTACCGGTTTATCCTTTATCGGTTTTTCAATGCCGATCTTCTTTGTCGCCCTGGTATCCATGTATATTTTCGGTGTTAATTTCAAACGCTGGGGACTTCCTTACTTCCCCACGGTGGGCATGTTCGATCCGAAGGTAGGCAAAACCACCTCGCAAGTAATCTGGCATATGGTGCTGCCGATCTTCAGCTTGACAGTCATCACTGCAGCCGGTTACAGCCGCTATGTGCGCTCCCAGATGCTGGAAGTGATCAGCGAAAATTACATCAAAACAGCAAAAGCCAAAGGATTACCGCAGCGGATGATCACCTTTGGGCATGCCCTTAAAAATGCTGCCCTACCCCTTGTCACAATCATTGGCTTAGACATCCCGCTGCTTTTAGGGGGTGCAGTGGTCACCGAAACCATCTTTGCGTGGCCTGGAACGGGCCGGCTGTTTATCGACCATCTCTCCCGCTCCGATACCCCGGTGGTGATGGGGATTCTGATGCTGATCTCCGTGGCAGTTGTCTTTTTCCAACTCGTAACCGATGTGGTCTATGCCTGGTTAGACCCGCGCATCCGCTACGACTGAGCGGCTGGAGTTAGATATGGAAGCAACTACAGAACACGAACGAATCAAATATCAAGAAGAGTTCCGGACCAGCCCGCTAAAACCCGGGCAGCTAGTATGGAAGCGGTTCTTGCAGCATAAAATGGCCGTGTTTGGTGCCATCATGCTGATCATCCTGGTGTTTTACTCTTTTGGCCTGGCCTTCTTCTTCCCAGAATCTGAAGCCAATTTCACCGATACTTCGATCCGCCTGTCATCGCCGTCTTCCGAGCATCTATTTGGCACCGATACCGTCGGGCGAGATATTATGAAGCGCACCATCTACGGCGGACAGATTTCTTTGCTGATCGGCCTCTCAGCGGTGGTCGTCGAGGTATTCGTGGGGGTGCTGATTGGGGCGATCGCCGGGTACTACGGCGGGTGGATCGATAACCTGCTGATGCGATTCACTGAAGCGATGTTCAATATCCCCCAACTGTTCCTGCTGTTGGTAATGGCAAAATTTTTCGGCGGCAAGATCCCACCCATCCAAATGTTTGGGCGCTCCTTCAGCGGCAGTGTGATCGTGATTATCGTGATCATCGGGCTGACGAGCTGGATGTACCTGGCCCGCATTGTGCGCGCCAACTTCCTTTCCCTTAAAGAGCGGGAATTTGTCCTGGCCGCTCATACTATTGGCACTTCCAACTTCTCAATTATTTTCAAGCATATCCTGCCCAACAGCATCGCTCCGATTATCGTATCGGGTACACTGAGCGTGGCGAATGCGATCATCTCAGAAGCCTATATCAGCTTTTGGGCTTAGGCGTGCAGCCGCCCACCGCCACCTGGGGGAATATGCTGGAAGGTGCCTACAACTATATCGAATCGGCACCCTGGTTATGGATCTTTCCAGGGTCCTTAATTGTATTGACCGTCCTCTCAATTAATTTCGTCGGGGACGGGCTGCGAGATGCATTAGACCCCCATTCTCTGGTCAAGGTAGAATAGGAGACATCCATGGCACCAATCTTAGAAGTCAAAAACCTGGAGGTCAACTTCCATACACTGGATGGGGTTGTGCACGCCGTTAATGATGTCTCTTACAGCGTGGATGAACGAAAGACCCTGGGCATCGTAGGCGAAAGTGGCTGCGGCAAGAGCGTCAGCGTCCTCTCGATCATGCGGCTGATCCAGGAACCACCTGGAAGGATCAAGCAGGGGCAAATCTTTTTCCGCGGTGAAGACCTGCTCCAATATAACGAGATCCAAATGGAAGGTGTCCGCGGCGGAGAGATCGGGATGGTCTTTCAAGACCCAATGACCTATCTCAACCCGGTGCTTAGCATCGGCAGGCAGATCAGCGAAGCAATTGTGGTGCACAAAGGACTCACCTACCAGGAAGCGGATGAGATCACCGTGGATTTGCTGAACCTAGTGGGCATCCCCAAACCTGCCGACCGGCTGAAAGATTACCCGCACCAGTTTTCAGGCGGTATGCGCCAGCGGGTGATGATTGCCATCGCACTTTCCTGCAACCCGAGCGTCCTGATTGCCGACGAACCCACCACAGCCCTGGATGTGACCATCCAGGCCCAAATTGTCGACCTGACCAAAAACCTGCAGGAAACCCTCGGCATGGCGGTGATCTGGATCACCCACGATCTGGGGGTGGTCGCCGACCTGGCCGACAAGGTGGTTGTGATGTATGCCGGTTATATTGTTGAAGAAGCTGACGTCTTTGAACTTTATGAATCTCCCCAGCACCCCTATACCAATTTTCTACTCAAATCGCTTCCCAGAGTGGACGATACTCGCCGCGCCGAGCGCCTGACAACTATTCCAGGCTTTCCGCCAGATGGAGTCACAGTCCTCCCCGGCTGCCCGCTAATGCCGCGGTGCAAATTCGCGGTCGAACGCTGTCGCCATGAGAACCCGCCGCTGCAAGCCGTGGCAGATGGACATAAAATTGCATGTTGGGTAGATATCAGCACAGGGAAAGAACGATGAACAATCACAATGTACTCATCGAAGTTAAAAATCTGAAGAAATACTTCCCGATCACCAAAGGCATTCTCGTTCAGCGCGCAGTTGGCGCGGTCAAAGCCGTGGATGATGTTACCTTCGACATCTATGAAGGAGAAACTTTGGGGTTGGTGGGCGAAAGCGGCTGTGGGAAAACCACCACCGGGCGTACGATACTGCAGCTTTATCCACCCACAGATGGGCACGTGCTGTTCAACGGCGAAGACCTGACCCAAAAGAATGCGAAAGAATTGAGATCGATGCGCCACCGGATGCAAATGATCTTCCAGGACCCGATGGCATCCCTCAACCCGCGCTGGACCATCTCTCAAAGTATTTCCGAACCGCTGCTGGTGCATGGAATGGTGGGAGATAGACCAAAAATCGAGCGGGTGACCGAGCTGTTAGAGCTGGTATCCCTCAACGCTTATTATGTGAACCGCTATCCACACGAGTTCTCTGGCGGACAGCTGCAGCGTATCGGGATTGCCAGGGCTTTGGCTTCTGGTCCAGAATTCATCGTGTGCTGCTGGAAGACCTGCAGGATAGATTGGGGCTGACGTATCTGTTTATCGCCCACGACCTGAGCATGGTGCGCCACATCTGTGACCGGGTGGCAGTGATGTACCTGGGGATGATCGTGGAGTTAGGTGATCGGGATGACCTGTACAGCGATCCCCTGCATCCCTATACACAAGCGCTCCTTTCGGCAGTGCCCATTCCAGACCCGCGCACCACGCGTGCCCGTAAGCGGGTTATCTTAGAGGGTGACCCACCCAGCCCGGCCAATCCGCCCTCAGGCTGCCGCTTCCACCCCCGCTGCCCTCTGGCAACAGAACAATGCCAGGTAGAAGTGCCGGAATGGCGAGAGTTAAAACCCAATCACTGGGTTGCTTGTTGGGAAGCATAGACAAACAATAGCTTCTGTAGGAAAACCAATGGAACCAACTCCAATAATCGACCTTGAAATGTTGATACGCGTCCCGTGTGTGGAACCTTATTTAGGGTTCGACATCCACCCAGACGGCAACCAAATCGCCTTCTCCTGGGATATGACCGGTCAATGGGAACTCTTTGTAACCCGCCTTGATTCATCCGACCCTCCGGAGCAGATCAGCTTAGGAGAAGGCGCAAAATTCGCTCCTCATTGGTCACCTGATGGGAAGATAATGGCCTATGCGGTAGATCTGGATGGTGGAGAGAACTACGATATTTACCTGTATGACACGGCGACTGGCGAACACACCAACCTGACCCCAGACAGTCCTCACGCGATCAATACCAAATTTGCCTGGTCGCCGGACGGCAGCCAGATTGCCTACTGTTGTGATAAAGCCGGACGTTTTGATACCTACATCATCCCTTCCAATGGTGGCAAGCCGCGCTTGCTTTTCGACCAGCCTTACCCAGATTTTACGGTGTATTGGTCACCTGATGGTGTCCACCTGGTGGTGGTTTGTGAGGCTGCCGGGCAGGACTATTGGACCTATGTGGTAAACGTCACCACAGGAGATTACCATCTTATCGGCATCGGCGGCCAACAAAGAACTCCCCGATTGGTCTTCCGATGGAGATACCATCACCTACGTGACCAGTTTTGGCCCAGAATGCTTTCTTACCGTTGAGTCGGTCTCCCGGCAGGCAAAACAAAATTACCAGATCGAGCCGGGGGTGGTCTATTCCCCTACTTTCACGCCAGATGGCAAACATATTGTGCTGGTCTTTGATAACCCCCGCCATCCCTGCGACCTGTGGTCTTTTTCCGTTGGGAGCGAAAGCTTTACCCAGCTGACCCAATCCCTGCCGGAAGAGATCAACCAAAAGCAGTTGGTGATGCCCGAACATATCACCTACCCGAGCATTGACGGAGCGCAGGTACCGGCACTGCTCTACCTGCCGGCAAACCTGAATGGCCCCTCACCTGCCGTGATCGATGTACACGGCGGTCCAAATTGGCTCTCGCTGATCACCTGGAACCCTTTCATCCAGCATATGGTCAGCCGGGGCTGGGTGGTGCTCTCACCGAACTACCGCGGTTCTACCGGATACGGGAAAGCCTGGCAGCTTGCCAGCCGCTTCGATCTGGGCGGGGTAGATACGCAGGATGTGGTCGCCGGGGCGAATTTCCTCGAAGAACGAAAATATGCTCTCCCGGACAAAATTGCCGTCACCGGCAGGAGTTGGGGCGGCTACCTGACCATGACCTGCCTGACCCAGTACCCGGAACGCTGGGCGGCCGGTTCGGCCTCAGTCCCCTTCCTCAACTGGTTCACCAGCCATCAGAACTCGCGCGAAGATCTGCAGCACTGGGACCGGGAAAATTTCGGCGACCCTGAAAAAGATCACGACCTGTGGTACCAGCGCTCTCCGTATTTCTTCCTCGACCGCATCGAAGCGCCTGTTCAGCTGCTGTGCGGGGAAAACGATGTACGCTGCCCGGCCAGCGAGTCGCACCAGGCGGCGGAAGAATTGATCAAGCTGGGGAAAGAAGTCGACTACGTATTATTTGAAGGGGAAGGCCACGCCCTGCTCAAGGTGGAGACTCAGGTGGAAGCCAAATGCAGACGGGTGGAGTTTATGGCGAAAGCCCTAGAAAAAACATAAGGAAATAAGATGAACCTGGAAAAAGCAAAAGCAATTCAACCCAAGATGGTCGCCTGGCGGCGGGATTTCCATATGCACCCCGAGTTGGGTTTTACCGAAACACGCACGGCCGCCAAGGTAGCGGAAGTTTTGCAGTCCCTGGGCTGCCGGGTGCGCACCGGCGTGGGCAAAACAGGTGTGATTGGCGAATTAGGCCAAGGCAAACCGATTATCGGTATCCGCGCAGATATGGATGCCCTGCCCATTCAGGAGGAAAACGACGAACCGTATAGATCCACTGTGGATGGCGTGATGCATGCCTGCGGCCACGACGCCCATACCGCCATCCTGCTGGGAGCCGCCACCCTGCTCTCCCAGGAGGAGTTCCCCGGAACAGTGCGCTTCTTCTTCCAGCCTTCGGAGGAAGTGGAAGATGAAGAAGGCGTCAGCGGCGCCCCACGGATGATCGAAGATGGGGCAATGCAGGATGTAGATGCGGTCATCGCCCTGCACGTTGGGGCGTCAATCGACACGGGCGATATCGAACTCGGTGCCGGGAATTCGGCGGCCGGGGTGGATACCTTTTACGGCACGATCATCGGCCGCGGCGGGCACGGTTCGACCCCACACAAAGTAATTGACCCGATCTTCATCACCGGTTATGTGATCCTGGCGCTGAACAGCATCATCTCGCGGCGCCTGCATCCCTTCGACCAGGCCGTGATCAGCATCGGTTCGATTCACGGCGGTACGATCGATAATGTGATCCCAGAGCGGGTCGAGATGAGCGGCACGATCCGCTTCCTGAGCAAGAAAGTCCAGAAGAAACTGCACGAGGAGATCGAGCGCGCTTTTGAGGTGGCCAAAGCCATGGGTGCCGACTACGAACTGAGAATCGTGGAAGGCTACCCCCCGATGCAAAACGAGCCGGGGATCGTCAAGCTGCTGGAAGAGACTGCCGCTGACCTGATCGGCAAGGAACACATCCAGGAACCCGAACCAGAGATGGGCGCCGAGGACTTCGGCTTTTTCATGGAAGATGCGCCGGGGGCGATGTTCTTCCTGGGCTGCAAGATGGGGGATTTCGAGCGCCGCCACCACGACCCGCAGTTTGACGTCAATGAGGAATGTTTCCCGATCGGGGCGGCCATGTTCGCCGAAGCGGCGATGCGCTACCTGAAGCAGCACGCCAAATAGCTTGAAAAATAACCCCCAACCAAACCAGTCCCCCAGGATGTATCTGGGGGGCTTTTTTTATCTGTTAGCAAAATATTAGAAATCTTCTGTGCGGGGTGATTAAAAAGCCGATCATGTTGTCTATATATTGCAAAGATTATTACCATTCTCTTTCAAATTAAGAAAGGAAATCTACCATGAAATGGTCATTGAAACTTGGAAAATTTTTGGGGATTGACGTATACCTGCATACCACCTTCTTTTTAATGCTGGCCTGGATCGGCATCACCTACTGGGTGCAGGAAAACAGCGTGGCAGCCGTGGTCTCTGGGGTGGGATTCATTTTGGCAATTTTCGCCAGTGTTGTGCTGCATGAGTACGGCCACGCCCTGACCGCCCGGAAATACGGCATCAAAACCCGGGATATCACCCTGTACCCTATCGGCGGTGTTGCCAGCCTGGAACGCATCCCGGAGAAACCCAAACAAGAGCTGTGGGTGGCCCTGGCCGGACCCGCGGTAAATATCGTCATCGCTGCGGTGCTGTTCATCTGGCTGTTAGTAACTTCTACTCTGGAACCGCTAGGCAGTCTCAGCGTAGCGGGTGGATCCTTTATTGAGCGGCTGATGATCACCAATCTGGCGTTGGTGGGGTTCAACCTGATCCCAGCCTTCCCGATGGATGGGGGCCGGGTTTTACGTTCTCTGCTGGCGTTGAGATTTGAATATACTGCGGCTACTCAAATCGCCGCCTCGATTGGTCAAGGACTGGCTCTAGTATTTGGGTTCATTGGCCTGTTCTCCAATCCCTTCTTGCTGTTTATTGCCTTCTTCGTATGGATTGGGGCACAGAACGAAGCCCAGATGGTGCGCATGAAATCTGCCCTGCATGGGATTCCCGTCAGCCGGGCGATGCTGACCAATTTCGAGACCTTATCCCCCGAAGATACGCTAGCCACCGTGGTGGATTTGGTGCTCGCCGGTGACCAGAAAGAATTTCCGGTGGTTGAAGGAGAACAGGTGGTCGGCATCCTTTCTCAGACGCAACTGCTGGACGGCCTGAGAAAAAATGGGGAGCAAACCACGGTTGCCTCTGTAATGAACAAAGTTTTCCAAACCGCTGACTCGGTTGAAACCATGGAAACGATATTTACCCGCATACAGGACTGTGCGTGTCGTACCCTTCCGGTCATTCACGACGGCAAACTGGTCGGGTTGGTGACAATGGATAATATTGGGGAGCTTATCCGGATCCATTCAATGATGGGATTCAAGGATTCGGTTCTGCGTCCTAAGTAATCAGGCGACAATGCCATAATAACAAACGGGTAGAGGTGTACGGTTGTTCACTCCTACCCGTTTTTGTTTTAAGCGAGACTGCTTCCTATTTTTCTTAAATCTGCTATAGTAGGTATAGTAAATTTTGAGAAATGGGATGAGAAAAACCAATGCTGATCGAGATCAAGAATCTGCAAAAATCAGTTGAGCAACAAAATGTCCTCGATATTCCAGAATTTGGCGTCGAGGCCGGAGAAGTCAGCGCGATCATCGGGGCGGCTGGCAGCGGTAAAGCCTTACTGCTCGATTTACTGCTTGGGAAAACACGCCCCAACATGGGCACCATCCGGCTGGCAGGGATCGCTCCGTATGAGGACAAAAACGCTTTCAGCCGCCAAGTCGGGGTGCAATTCACCGAGGAGAAGCTCTACACGCGCCAATCGGCCCTATCTAATCTGGAATTCTACAGCAAGCTTCACCACCTGCCAAACAGCCGGGCGGCTGAAGTGCTTGCGATAATTGGGCTGGCTGACAATGCCGACACCCGGGTGGAGGAGCTAAACCCATCACTGAGCCGCCGATTGTCTTTCGGCCGGGCTATCCTGCACCGACCAAAAATCCTGCTGCTGGCCGAACCCTTCCACAACTGCGACCAGAACACGGTGGAGATCCTCTCCGACCAAATCCGGGCGCAGGCAGAGGAGGGCAAGGCAGTGTTGATCTTTGCCGAAAACAGCACGCACCTTTCTAAAGTCTGCACCCAAATCTACCGCCTGGAAAAAGGGCAGGTCAGCGAGGGCTTAACAACAGATGAAGCACAAGCCCAGGCCCTGCCTTTTATGATCCCTGCCAAGCTGGAAGGCCGGGTGGCCCTGGTCAACCCCACAGACATCCTGTATGTCACCGCCCAAGACAACAAAGCCTATCTGCAAACTGCCACAGACCTCTACCCGACTCAATTCACTCTATCCGAATTAGAAAAACGCCTATCGCGCAGCGGGTTCTTCCGGGCTCACCGAAGCTACCTGGTTAACCTGCAGCATGTTAAAGAAGTCATCCCCTACACCCGGGACAGCTTCAGCCTGCGCTTGCGAGATGACGACAACACCACAATCCCTCTCAGCAAAAGCGCGGCGCGGGAACTGCGGGAGCTTTTAGGATACTAAATTTTTCCGCCCCCGCGTGCAAAAACAGTCAAATCACCCTATTGTTAACCCCAATTTTATAAGCCATTCATCCTGCGAGGTGCGCCGTTCGCACTCATAATGCGCCATTCGCTCTATTTTTGTTGCATATCGAGTTTCTTTTTAATATACTCAAAGCAGAAAAAACAAACCGGTACGAGCGCAATCAACGGGCTCTTACCATCGATGAGGAAAACAAATGAACGCAATTGAAATCCATAACCTCACCAAAAAATATGATCACCTGCTGGCGGTTGATGGGATCAGCTTAAACGTCTTGCCGGGCGAAATTTTTGGTTATCTCGGACCTAATGGGGCAGGCAAAACCACCACGATCCGCATGCTGACAGGACAGCTGCGCCCCACCTCCGGCCAAGCCTTTGTGCTGGGCTGCGATGTTGTCGAAGATCGAGAAGAAATGAAACCACAGATTGGCGTGGTCTCCGACAGCCAGAACCTTTACCAGCGCATGTCTGGCCGGGATAACCTGCGGTTCTTCGCTCGCCTTTATGGAGTGAATAAGCGGCGGGTGGACGAGATCATCGGACTGGTTGGACTAAGCGGCCGCCAGAAAGATAAGGTAGAGACCTATTCTAACGGCATGAAACAGAGATTGGTGATCGGCCGCGCTCTGCTGCACCGGCCCAAGGTACTGTTCTTGGATGAACCCACCCGCGGCCTGGACCCCAACGTGGCGCGCGAAATTCGGTCGTTGGTCCAACAGCTTGCTGGCGAGGGCATGACGGTGTTCCTCACCACCCACTATATGGAAGAAGCTGACACTCTCAGCGGCAGAGTGGCCATTATCCACCAGGGCAAAATTGTAGCCCTGGATACCCCCGAAAAACTCAAAGCGGCACATGGTCAAGGACAACCGGCGACCCTAGAAGATGTCTTTGTCAAGCTGACCGGCCGCTTTTTAGACAATGGAGTGAAGTAAGATGAAACGCAAAAACTTGAACTTTAGAACCATCTGGGCAATCGCCTGGAAAGATATCAAAGATGCCCTGACCAATAAGAATACGATCACCAACATCTTGGTCGTGATCTGTTTGGTGGTCTTTTTCTGGTGGGGTGCGACACCACGCCCCTTTGATAAAAATATCGATGTGGCGTATTTTGACCAAGGCAGTTCAACACTGACCAGTCACACGGAGAAATTTGGAGATGGGTACCAGTTCCGCTTCTTTGAAGTGGACTCGCCAGAGGAAATCCGCAGTTCGATGGGCTACAAACAGCTTGGAATCGTGATCCCGGCCGATTTTGATCAGACCGTGGCTTCCGGTGGTGAGGCTGTGCTGACCGGCTACACGATGTGGGTCTTCCGCAACTCGGTTGCCGAGATGGAAAACAAATATTCCGATCTATTCAGCCAGATGCTCGGCAATCCGGTACAGGTAAAGATCGGTGAAAACATCCTGAAGCCAGAACCGGGCGTCCATTACAACACGGTCAATTTCCAAGTCATGTGGGCAGTGCTGTTCATGGCCCTGATGGTCGTCCCCCAGCTGATGCTGGAAGAAAAGCAAACCAAAACCATGGACGCCCTGATGATCTCCCCGGTCAGCCCTGGAGGGATGGTCGCCGGGAAAGCCCTGGCTGGTCTGTTCTATATCCTGATCAGCGGGGGATTATATCTGGCCCTCAACCACGCCTACGTGATCAACTGGTGGCTGACCATATTGGCTTTCGTATGCACAGCCATCTTCTCGATCGGACTAGCTTTGTTCATGGCTGGTTTTATCAAGAACCCGCAGATGATCGCCATCCTGATCCTGCCGGTGGTTGCCGTGTTTGTACTTCCCGCCATGTTCCAGGAGGAACCACTCCTCATTCCCAGCTTGAGAACAATTTTTGGACTGATTCCAACTTCGGCAATGGTAAAGATTATGGGTCTCTCCTTTTCATCCTACGCCCCACTGCAAGACCTGCTAATCAACCTGGGGATCAGCTTAGCTGGCATAGTGCTGGTGTATGCCGGAGTGATCTGGCAGGTAAGGCATCTGGATCGATAGAAAAGTGCTAAACTAGAGAACAGCATGGAATAAGATGATGAAAACCAAACACCAAAACCTGACCGAACGACTCAATATCATCTGGACAATCGCCGCCAAAGACATCCTGGACGGCCTGAAGAACAAAGTAATCCTCTCTCTGGCTTTGGGTGTGCTCTTCATGCTGCTGATGCCGTCCGTGATGACCTGGATGCTTGAACCGCCTTTTTCCACCGTTTTGGTCTACGACCCCGGCAGTTCCCATTTGGTTGACTTGATGGAAGAAAGCGATGACTTCCGGGTGCAGGAGTTACCATCATTTGAAGATTTCGAAGCGGCGGTAGCAGATCAGGGCTTCAGCATAGGGGTTGAGTATGGACTGCTGGTACCTGCCGATGTCAATGAACAAAATGAGGATGCCGTGGTTGAACTCTACGTACCCTGGTCAATGCGCTTCAAAGCTGCACAGTTCAGCCAGCAAGTCCAGGAGCAGCTTTCTGCTCTCAGCGGAAAAACGGTGCGGGTCGAATATAAAGGCAACCTGGTTTTCCCTCCG
>JARROY010000081.1:16079-18375 GCA_037383445.1 Anaerolineales bacterium
CTGAACACTCAACTCCCGGTATTGATCATTTTATTGGTCGGGTTGAGTATGATGCCGCAGTTGTTCTTTGAGGAGAAACAAACCAAAACGATGGATGCTCTCCTGGTGTCTCCTGCCACCGAGGGTCAGATGGTGGCGGGCAAAGCCCTGGCAGGAATGTTTTATATCCTGGTTGCGTCGTTGGTAGCCTTTGGGTTGAACTGGAACAAAGTGGTCCATTGGGAACTGGTGCTGTTATTTGTGGTATGCGGCGGTCTATTTGGGATAGGTGTGGGGCTGGTGTTGGGCACCTTATTTGAGCGTTACCAGGAAATTTTTGGCTGGAGCATGTTGATCCTTCTGCTGCTGATCGCGGCGATCTTTGTCCAGATGATGGGGGTAGATCTTCCCCAATTCCTGACCAAGTTGCTGCCCTGGGTGCCCTCGGCGGCAATGGCCCAAATTATCACTGCAGCGCATCTAGAGAAGATCAACTGGGGCACAGTTATGATCAACGCCGGCAGTGTGCTGGCTATCTCAGCTGTGCTGTATCTATTGGTCATCTGGCGTCTGCGCCGTTCGGACCGATGAAGCTATGCTGATCAAATCGAAGGGGCAGTAAGCTTTTACTGCCCTTTTTCATTTTCCAGTTCTTTTCAAATAATCCGAACAGTCACCCAACGGGGTGATCGCGTATATTTGATTTCTAGATTCTTACTGACAACCCCCACCTGCTATATCTTTAAAGTAAATGGTGAATCTTTTGTCCTCCCCCTTGAAAGGGGGAGGACACCGACCATGTCGGATGAAGGGGTTAATTATTCGAACCCAATTATTATACTGCCTTAGAGGTATAAGTTGGGTTAAATGATAGAAACATCAGAACTGCTTTCTACCCTGAAACCAATATTTGCGGACAATGAGCGAGCTTTTGAATTTGCCCTATCTCCGGATTGATGTATAGTAGTGATATCTAAAGACGGTTTGATCCCAATGTGGGCTCAAGCGCCTGCGGGAACCAATCGCAAATAATATTAAAAACTCACCCCATTGACAATCATTAGTGACACTTACTAAGAGGTAAAACGATGGCTCACAAATTTGTTGGCTTAGGGAAAAATGGAGAAAAAGTATATTTATACAACCGAGAAAAAGAAGCGGTCCGGCAAGTGCTGTGGGGCGATTGGCTTTCGATCGACGAAGACCGTCTCAACGATGGTATGGGAGCCGATTGGCTGCCGGTGAGGTGGGGGCGCACAAAAGAGCTGTACATCAAAAAGAAAGATACGATTGACAAGCGCCCGCTGGAGGTCATCTTTGTGGACGTCGGCCAGGGCGATGGAGCGGTGCTGATCACTCCTGAGACTTCAAAAAAGGAGCGAATCATGGTCATCGATGCCGGGGAAGGTGGGAATATGCAGGCTTTTTTAAACGGCCGCTTCAAAGCCTACCGCGGTTTCAGCTTCGATTCAGCGATCATCACCCATCCAGACATGGACCACTACCTTGGGTTTGAGGAAATTTTTGACGATCATGATATCGGCTTTAAAACCATTTATCACAGCGGGCTGGTGGAACGACCCGTTTCTGGCAGCTTTGAAAAAATAGGCGGCGTGACGAAAGACCCGGTAAGTGGAGATAAATACATGGAAAACCTGGCGGTTGACAAAGCCGACATTGAACGACTCTTTGGCGATCCTTCCAAACTTGGCAGATACGTGTATCCACGCGTGATGAATGCGGCATTAAACAACCCCAGAATAAAAGATTTCAAAATGCTCTCCACATTTCATGGAAAAGTTGAAAATAACCGCACCTATATGCCAGGGTTTGCCCCTTCCAGCGGTCGAGATTACACCATCGAAGTACTCGGTCCGGTGGCAGAACTGGATGCTAACAATAAACCCAGGTTGATCAGAATCAGCAGCAGTTATGGCGAAACCAAGAACGGGCACTCCGTGATCCTGAGACTGACCTACGGAAACTTCAGAATCCTTTTCGGGGGGGACCTAAACTTACCCGCTGAGAAATACCTGCTCAAGCATTACACCGGCCGAACATCTTTTCCTTCAAAAAGCAATCCGGATTATCCCCAAATGATCGCGGAGGCAAGGAATTGGTTTGAATCTGAGGTCATGAAAGTCTGCCACCACGGTTCAGAAAAAGTGACCGATGCCTTCATGGAAGCGGTAAACCCGGCTTGTTTTGTGATTTCATCGGGAGACCAGGAAGGCCACGTCCATCCACGACCGGATCTTTTAGGGAGGCTGGGCAGACATGGTCGCGGCGACTCTCCAGTGCTTTTATCAACCGAACT
>JARROY010000082.1:0-13893 GCA_037383445.1 Anaerolineales bacterium
GAATAAAGACTATGCGATACTGGAAGCCCCCAACCTTGCGGATGCAAAGAACCATATTATGAAAGGGAATGCTGATATAGTCCTGCTGGATGCAAAATTACCAGATGGCTACGGTCCGACCCTGATTGAAGAAACAGCTCACATTATGAACCGTCCATTAATCATCATGATCACAGCATTCGGAGATATTGAAATGGCGGTGAATGCGATGAAAAACGGAGCACACGACTTCTTCACAAAACCGATCAAATTAGCGGAACTTGAGAAATCAATCCAGCGAGCTGGTGAGATTGTGCAAATGCGTCGAGAGTTAGCCCATTTCAGACAAAGCCAACAGCAAAATGGTAATTTCATTATGGGCAACAGCCAGCAGGTTAAAGATATCTACGCTCAAGCCAAACGTGCAGCATCCGCTTCCGTATCTGTGTTAATAACTGGTGAAACAGGGACTGGGAAGGAAATCCTTGCAAAATTCATCCACAACCAAGGACCGCGTGCAAAGAAATCTTTTATCGGTGTCAATTGTGCTGCTATCCAACCCACCATGCTGGAAACTGAATTGTTCGGACACGAGGCTGGTTCATTTACCAGTGCAGATAAACGCAAACATGGGTTGATGGAAACCGCAGACAATGGCATTCTCTTCCTAGATGAAATTTCTTCCATGCCGCTCGATATCCAAGCCAAACTCCTCAGAGCACTAGAGGAACAAGCATTTAGACGAATGGGTGGGAATGAATTAATTAAAGTTAATGTACAGGTGTTGGCAGCATCCAATCGGAATTTAAAACAACTGATAGAAGATCAAAAATTTAGGGAGGACCTCTATTACAGGCTCAAAGTTGTCGATCTTGATCTTCCCCCGCTTAGGGAACGCAAAGAGGATATCCCTGAATTGGTTGGCTTCTTTATTAAGGAATACAACCCCAAGATGGGACTAAATATTCTTGGAATTACCCCGAATGCTTTAGAAAAACTGATGGACCATAGTTGGCCGGGCAATATTCGAGAACTCCGCAACGTTATCGAGCGGGCGATGCTGTTCTGTGATGATCCAGAAATTGATCTGCCACACCTTCCACCGGATATTTCAAAGGTAAGCTAATCTAATTATTAGTTCCAATTTCAGTCTTAGCGTCTTCCTTTTCGCGATCCAACCATAACTCGCGATAATGGCGATTCCAATCTCTTGTAAACCGGATCGCTATCACAAATCCAACTGCTGCTGAAACAGATATAAGCAGTCCCCTTTGACCAAGTAGATAATACATGGGAGCAAGCAAAATCCCAACCAACAGAGCAGCTTTGGCACTGTGTTTAATTATCAGTGTAAACACAATTAATAACCCCAACCCTATCAATCCATACAATGGGTTAACAGCCAAAATACTTGCTCCTGCGGTTGCCAAACCCATTCCACCTCTGAACTGGGCAAAAATTGGCCAGCAGTGTCCAAAAACTGCCAAACCTGCAACCATAGGAATTACCCATTCAAAAGGTGCCTGTTTGATCGCAAGCAAAGTCGGCAAATAGCCCTTGGCCATATCGAATATCAGGACAACAGCACCGGCTAACCACCCTGCCTGTCGGATGGTATTCGTTGTGGTAGCATGACCAGAACCAGCATCTCTCACATCAACATTTTTTACCATCCGGGTCAATAGAATAGAAAATGGTATTGATCCGGCTAGATACCCCAACAAACATAATCCTAGTGCAATTATCCATTCGTTCATTTTTCCAACCTTTAGAAATATAAAAATAATACCAAATGCGATTATTTAATCGCGTTGCTGATATTAACCCCAAATCCAACTACCAGATACCATTTTGCCTAACAATTTTTAAAATATTGAAAGGAATCGCTGGGGATCAGCCTCATTCATCATGTTATAAATTGTTTCAAAAATATTTTCAGCATTTGGCTTGGAAAAATAGTTTCCATCAGAACCATAAGCCGGTCGATGTGGTCGTGCTGATAACGTCCTTGGTTCCGAATCCAGCCAATAATAACCACCTTGTTTTTCAATCACCTGCTGCATCATGTACGCCGTCGTCCCACCAGGCATATCTTCGTCTAAAAAAAGAATCCGGTTTGTCTTCTTTAGGGAGTCAAGAATAACCTTATTCAGGTCAAATGGTAAAAGCGTTCGAACATCAATAATTTCCACAGATATCCCAACCTCTTCTAACATCTCAGCAGCTTGCTCGGATATTCGACATAATGGACCATACGTCACCACACTTACATCCGTACCCTGGCGGATCACCTCTGGCACCCCCAAAGGAATGGTAAATTCACCAATATTATCTGGCATTCGTTCTTTCAGCCTGTAACCATTTAGAACTTCAACAATAATTCCCGGGTCATCAGAGAGCAGCAACGTATTGTAGAAACCTGCTGCTTGGACCATATTTCTTGGCACAATTAAATACAACCCACGAACAAGATTTAATACCCCAGCCATAGGAGACCCTGAGTGCCAGATGCCTTCCAATCGATGTCCTCTTGTTCTGATGATTACCGGAGCTTTTTGCCCACCAGCAGTTCTCCAATGAACCGTTGCCAGGTCATCCGAGATGATTTGAAGGGCATAAAGCAAATAATCGATATATTGGATTTCAGCAATTGGGCGGAGTCCCCGCATGGCCAAACCGATAGCTTGCCCTATTATGGTTGTTTCTCTAATCCCTGTATCGGAAACCCTGAGTTTTCCATATTTTTCCTGCAAACCGGCAAAACCCTGGTTAACCCCGCCAATTTTTCCAAGATCTTGGCCAAAGGCAACCACACGAGGATCCCGTTCAAGCATTTGATCAAATGCACGGTTTAATATCTCGAATCCATTCAGGAGTGGTGAATTCTCGGAGTATAAATCTTTGGTACTTTTTACAAGCAAGGCACTTTTGTCAGATTGGCTATACACATGAGAACCATACCGGGTATTGGATTCAACCCCTAGTCTTGACTTATAATTTACTAATTCCTCTCGCCCCGGAAAAATTTGGTCTCGAGTCACCCTAAGTATTTTCGAAACAGCTTCGTACACGTCCTTCCTCAATGGATTTTGACTTGTACTTAATGATTGCACAATAGAATGAACCTCAGGTGAACCAGATCCATCCAGCAGGTTAACAAGTTCAGAAATTTCATCAAGAATTGGNNNNAGAAATTTCATCAAGAATTGGGGCTTTATAAGCCTGCCAAGCTTGTTCACGAATCTTTTCAACCTCTTCACGGTCTTCTTTTTCATATTTAGAAAGCTCTTCTTCGTCTGAAAATTGATTTTTTAGGATCCAATTTCGAAACTGGTTGAGACAGTCGAATTCATGTTCCCAAGCCAGCCTTTCTTCAGATTTATAGCGCTCATGACTACCTGATGTTGAATGACCTTGAGGCTGAGTTAATTCCTTAACATGAATAATTGAAGGAATGTGTTTTTCCCTTGTAACCTCTGATGCAAGTTGATAAGTTTTGACCAGTTCAGAATAATCCCACCCACGGACAGAATATATATTATAGCCATATTGATCCCCATCATTCCTTCGAAAGCCTTCTAAAAGATCGGCTAGGTCTTTTCCAAATTGATATTGGTTCGATACAGATATCCCAAAATTGTCGTCCCAAATTGAAATGATTGCTGGAGATTGCAAAACACTAATTGCGTTCAAAGATTCCCAAAACATTCCCTCAGCCGCGCTAGCATTTCCAATTGTCCCAAATGCAATCTCATTTCCATCCGAAGAAAATTCCGTGATTTCCTTTAAAACGTCCAGCCTTCTGAATAGTTTGGAGGCATAAGCCAAACCTACCAAACGCGGCATTTGTGAAGCTGTTGGGGAAACATCGGCAGATGAATTTTTCATCGAGGTTAAATTCCGCCAGCTACCATCCGAATTTAACATGCGGGTGGCAAAATGTGCGTTCATCGAGCGCCCACCGGTTGCAGGTTCTCGTGACAAATCCGCATCAGCATACAACTGAGCAAAATATTCTGAGATGGTGTGCATTCCAATTGCAAACATGAGGGTTTGATCTCGGTAATAACCTGATCGAAAATCCCCCGGTTGAAAAACTTTCGCCATGGCCAACTGAGCCAATTCCTTCCCATCTCCAAAAATACCGAATTTTGCTTTACCACTTAAAACTTCACGCCGTCCAATCATACTTGCTTGCCGGCTTTTGTACCCAAGACGATAATCCGCGATGACCTCATCTTTTTTAAGTGATGTGCCTTTCGCAACGGACATTTGAGCCATATACTCTGAAACCTCCATCAAGGTTGAAAAATTCCCCTATCAAAAGATTGTACCAAATTCGGACTATTTTCGTTGGAATTAACCCTTGTGATATCTATCCAAGCCCTGCCATTTGAATTGCTTTCTGTAAATCCTCCGGGGTATTCACGTTAAAAAACGATCGCTCATCCGGGTCATAGATATGAATCTCATCCTTCTCAAGATAACGCACCCTAACGTCATCAAAAAAAGAAATCACCCTCCGATGATTTTGTTCGATAGCCTTTTCAACCGCGGGCATACATCTTTTGGAATATACCGCCCGAAATGGTTTCACAAATTTATTATGATTTAATCGGGGAACTATGATGTCATAATCACTAGCTAGTGAAAGTAAATAGTTGATTAAATCCCGGTTGATAAATGGCATATCACAAGCCAGTACAAGAGCATATTCCATTTCGAGAAATGAAAAAATGGTATGAAAACCTCCTAGAGGTCCGATATTATGATAAATATCGGTATAAACTGGCAAACCAAACTCTTTATATTCTTCCGGACGATTAGATACAATAAAATTCTTTTCCCCCATCCCAGAAACCTGGTGGAGGATATATTCCACCATCTTATATTTACCAAACTGGAGCAATCCTTTGTCTTGCCCCATACGGGTAGATTGACCGCCAGCTTGAATAACTATCGAATAATTCATCATAGCTCCATTATATTCGATTAAAAACACCGCCGGAGTAATAATATTACTCCGGCAGCATTTTAACCGATTTAGGTTTCGTGGGGGTTATTCCTCTAATATTTCGATACTTACAGCACACACCTTATATTCTGGAATTTTTGCTGTGGGATCTAAAGCCGTATTTGTTAGGTTATTTACATTTTGTTCTCCCGGATAATGAAAGGCTCCGAAAACCACTCCGGGAGCAATGCGGTCCGTAACCCTGGCTCTAGCGACCATCTCACCACGTCGAGATAAAAGGCGAACCTTATCTGCATTCGAAATCCCAAACTTCGAAGCATCATCTGGAGTCAACTCAACCACACTTTCCGGATAAAGATCCACCAATCCCTCCACCCGCCGTGTCATTTCAGCGCCATGCCAATGATACAAAACACGACCAGTTGTCAGTATTAAGGGGAATTCCTCATTTGGCAGCTCTTGAGCCGGGACAAATTCGCAGACATTAAATTTTCCCAAACCTCGAGAGAACTTACCCACATGCAAAATTGGTGTTCCGGGATGATCTTGAGACAATACTGGCCATTGGAGTTGTTCTCCATTACTCAAACGTTCAACATTCACCCCGGCATAAATTGGTGTTAAGGCAGAAATTTCCTTCAAAATATCTTCCGGAGATTCATAATCCCAGGCTGCATAAGGTCCCTGGACATCTCTACCCTCAAGATCCAAAATTCGTTTCGACAATTGGCTGGTAATTTCCCAATCATTTCTTGCGTCTCCTTCTACATCAAGTGCTTTGGTAACTTTTTGAATACGTCGTTCGGTATTGGTGAAAGTACCATCCTTTTCAGCAAAGGTTACTCCTGGCAGAAGCACATCCGCATATTGGGAGGTCTCCGATGGGAATATTTCCTGAAGCACTATAAATTCCCCATTCTCGAAACATTCCCGCACATGATTGGTATTGGGGTCAGACATAATTGGATTCTCCCCAATAATGTACAAACCGCGCACACTCCCATCAAGAAGACCATTGGTCATCTCAGTTACAGTAAGACCGGGGGTATCTCCGAATAAGGAGACATATTCAGATCCATTCTGTCTCTTATTGGTTAATGCCCAAGCCTGATTGAACTTCTCTCGTACGCCTTCATTAACAACTTGTTGATAACCAGGAAATACATTAACCAAAGCGCCCAAATCACAAGCGCCTTGAACATTATTTTGTCCTCGTAGTGGGTTGGTTCCTCCTCCAGGTACCCCCATATTTCCAAGGAGCATTTGCAAGTTTGCCAAACTGAAAACGTTCATAACTCCCGTAGTATGTTGGGTAATCCCCATCGCCCATAAGACAGCCATAGGTGAATTCTTCGCTAGGATTTCTGCAGCCTGTAGAAGTTCTTCGGCGGATAGACCGGTAATTTCTGCAACAAGTTCAGGAGTGTACGTTTTAATGCTCTCTGTGAAGTCTTCAAAACCCTCAGTCCTGGTCGAGATAAACTCATGGTTTTCCCAACCATTTTTCAAAATGATGTGTGCTAAACCATTTACCAAGGCCACGTCGGTTCCAGGTTTGTGGCGCAAATGCAACGTAGCAAAATCAGTGATTGGGATATTGCGAGGATCAGCAACCACCAACTTTGCTCCTCGCTGCAGAACAGCCTGACGAAGCTTATATCCAAAAACTGGGTGCTGTTCTGTGGTATTAGACCCGATAATAAAAATCGCTTTGGCATTTTCAGCAATGTCGGCCATTGAGTTTGTCATCGCACCAGAGCCAAATGCAGTCGCCAGACCGGCGACAGTGGAAGAGTGTCAAAGACGGGCACAATGATCTATGCTGTGCGTACCAATCACCTGCCTAGCAAATTTTTGAAAGAGATAATTTTCCTCATTCGTACATTTTGCTGATGCTAATACACCAATCGCATCGGACCCCGATTGTTGCTTGATCTCAACAAACTTTTTTGCAGCTATGGTTAAGGCTGTATCCCAATCGACCTCTACCCAATCTCCTCGACCATCTACTTCTCGTTTATTCCTTCCCTCTAATAAATACTTTCGAACCCGTGGTTTTTTCAGCCGGTCCGGATGATGAACGAATTGATATCCGTAACGACCTTTCACACACAACGCAATTCCATTTACCGGACCATCATCTTTCACCGTGATTCTAGTAATTTTATTGTCTTTCACATGAAGTGCTAATTGGCATCCAACCCCACAGAATGTACAAGTTGTATTAACCACCTTATCAGGAATACCAGAACCCACCGAAGGTCGGTCCTCTAGAGCCCCGGTTGGACAAACCTGCACACATAAACCACAGGATTCACAACCGGCATCTAACATTGGTTGATCTACACCAGCAACAATATGAGCATTGGCACCTCGCTGTTTAATCCCCCAAACAAAGCTCCCTTGGACTTCAGTACAAACTCGAACACAGCGAGTACACAGAATACATTTGTTCATATCCACCCAAACAAATGGGTTGTTATCACTGTCAATTTTCGTCCATGGCTTTTCTTTCACCCAGACAGGCCGATCTATATGATAACGGTTTAACCAATGCTCAAATTCTGTCTCTTTTCGATCACCTTTGGCATAACCGTCGTCATAATACTTCATTAAGAGCAATTCCAATACAGATTTTCTGGTCTGGCTGATTTGTTCGCTCTCGGTAGTTATTTCCATCCCCTCCTGCAAATGCAAGGTACACGACATCTGTATACCTGGCATTCCTTTTACTTCAACCGCACACAATCTGCAAGATCCAACCACAGAAAGGTGTGGATGATAACAAAGTGCAGGAATATCGAAGCCGTTCTCCCGGGCAACTTCTAGGACATTTTGATCTGTCCTCCCACTTACCTCTTTGCCGTTAATCTTAATTTTAATCTCATCCATGTTCATGGTCCTTTTATTCTTTCAACAATCGATCTTCAAAAGCTGAACGGAAATGTTTTATCGCAGAATTTACCGGCCATGGAACAGAAACTCCCAATCCGCAAAAGGATGCTGTACTCATGATCGTGCACAAACTCTTAAGTCTTTCCATTGACTCGTGAGGCGCATCACCAGCAATTAATTCATCTAATATCTGTCTCGCTTTTTTTGTACCAACTCTACACGGAGTGCATTTTCCACATGATTCCTTCTCGAAGAAAAATAGCAATTCTCTAAGTAAAGCTACCGGGGAAATGCTTTTATCGCAAACAAGAGCCGCTCCAACCCCAATATGAGCACCTTTATCTCCCGAAGAATAATCCAGGGGTAAGTCTAAAAGCTCGGCAGGTGCGAAACGGCCTGCTGCTCCGCCAACCAAAGCGAACCCAAATTCACTCCCTGGAGCCATCCCTCCACCAAACTCATTGATCATCTGTCTTAATGTTAATCCAAATGGGGCTTCAAATACACAAGGTTCCGCGACGTGGCCGTAAATGGCGTAAATTTTCGTACCGGTAAAATCCGAATCAGACAAGCTGCGATACCACTCTGCACCATAACGAAAAATCACTGGAACATTGGCAACTGTCTCCACACTATGTACAACTGTAGGTTTACCCAGATACCCATTTGTGGTTGGATAGGGCGGGCGTAATCTCGGTTCTCCTCGCCGCCCCTCAAGTGATTCTAATAACGCTGTTTCTTCACCGCAAATATACGCTCCTGCCCCGCCATGGACGTGTAGATGGAAGTCAAATTTACTTCCTAAGATATTCGCCCCCAGATAGTTTAACTCTTCTGCCTGCTTGATTGCATGTGAGAGTATTCTTGCCTGCTCGGGATATTCTCCTCTGATGTAAATATATCCCTGGGTAGCACCAACTGCATAACCAGCAATCGCCATCCCAGCAATAATTAAGAATGGGTTATGGTCGATTAAAATACGGTCTTTTACTGCCAGTGGTTCAGATTCATCTGCATTACAAACGATGTATTTTTCTTCCCCTTCAACACCGGCGACGAAAGACCATTTCAATCCAGTTGGGAACCCTGCTCCTCCTCGTCCAACCAGTTTTGACTCCTTAACCTCCTGAATAATCTGTTCTGGAGTTTTTTCCAGTGCATTAGATAATCCGACAAATACACCTGCCTCAACTGCACTATGGATATCCTGAGGATCAATTTTTTCAAGATCGGCTAACAAAACACGTGTTTCTCCTTTTTTAGGAGAACTTTTCAATGCCGGTATTTTCCTCCACTCTTCCACCCCAACAGTGAAATCTTTTTCAGTAACGTTCCCTACTTGCTTCTCCCCAATAAGGGCGGCTGGCGCATGATCGCATAACCCTAAACAACTGTTTCGCTCAATGACCCAACCCTCCCGAATTAACTTATCGAAGTAAGGCAGTAGTTCAGTTGCCCCGTTCAACCAACATACCGGACCATCACATATCCGGATTGTTTTCTCTGGTTGGTCTGAGTCCAGCATCGTGTAAAAACTCGATACACTGTTAACTTGTTGGAGTGAAATATCGAATGCTTCTGCAATACCGATCAATGTCTCCTGAGTAAGCCCTCCCCTTTCAGCCTGCATGATCCTCATGGTTTCAATTAAAGCACCAGGATCTTTTTCATATTTCGCGGCTATTTCTTTGGCTAATGGATCTGAGTGGTGGTCATTTCTTGGTAATTTAAAAATCGTTTTTTTCATAGAACCTCCACAACCTCAACGCATATTTAACAAAACACAAAATTAAAATGGAATATACATTTTCCATTTTGATCCAACCAAACAGCCATCCGGCCAAATTAAAGCATTTTTCCCCTCTAATAGGAATCATGCTATTAGGACATAATAAATTATCAGTTATTTTTTTATTCCGGTCAGGGGACAAGCGTCATGTATCTTTAATGACATCTATACTATACATTCATTAGATCGTGACAGATTTAAATGATAAACGCCAAGGTGAGGGGGGCACCCTGACGTTCATCATTAGAAATTATAATTTATTCTCATTAATTGTCAAGGTTTTATAAGATTATCTATAAATATTTATATTTTATTAATAATTTAACCACCATTGTTTAAAATTTTGCTCAACCCTTCGACTCTAGATAATATCTCTTCTTTTTCCTCACCATTAGCGAGATGGACTGTTCCATCCTGGTCTACCACTGTGGGAATTAATTCAAACTCAATTATCTTTACTCCCTCAAAAGTTACAAGTAATATCATTCCCTGTTGATGATCTCTTGCCCAAACCTGGTCGAATACAAAATTTCCTAAACTATAAAATACGGGTACCTCCCCCATCCACTGATATCCTTGGACAATATGCGCATGGTTAATCACAACCAGATTCGCCCCAGCCTCGACAGAATGTCGAGCCCAAAAATTTTGTTGTGGTGTCATCTCGGGATAATCTTCTGGTCCTGAATGAGGTAATACAATCACTACATCTGCTGCTTCCCTCGCCTCAGCTATTGCACTATTTAGATTCTCGAGGGTTAATTCTGCAATTCCGGGTGTCACAGCATTTGCGAACACCTTTTCATTAACCTCACCAAGAGAAACGAACCCGAAACGGAGCCCATTAACCTCAACAATCACCGGTTTCTTGGCATCAGCAAGATTTCTACCCGCTCCAACAGGGAGAATTCCTACACGCTTCAGATGAAATAATGTATCAAAAAAGGCTGTTGTTCCACAAGATTGCTTTCCACAATCCATAATGTGGTTTGTTGCAACGGACATTACATCAAAACCTGCTCGCTGAAGTGCATCCGCGTTAACAGGACTACCAACTAACTCCCATGAGTGTTCGCACCCAACAGGTTCAACTTGGTCACTCATCACTGCGTTATAGGTCCCAACTGTAATATCAGCGCTTTCTAAAATATCACGGACTTCATCATAGATATAATCTGCCCTGCCTTGCCTGTCAATTTCAGCCTGGACACACCTTGCAGGGACGATGACTCCAGTGAAAGCAATAACGGTGTGTGGTACAGAGGTTGGGGTTGGACTGGTAACTTTGGTTGGGGATGAAGCCAAACTTGGGAGAGATAAAGTTGCAGGTACGGAACATGCAGTAAGGATCACAATTATTCCTATTACAACAAAAAAGAATTGGAATATTTTTTGCAACTTTGTAGTAACTCCTTACGAAAATTCTGCTGGATTATACCACTCACAACCTCGCACCGAAATCACGCCCATGCTATAATCAACCCAACAGTTCGACACCACGGAGAAGATATGATTGATCCAACCATTATCAGCAATGCCGTTCTAGTCCTCACCGCTTGGGGTGGTGCATTCATTATCGCATTTTGGCTCAGTCTGATATTTTGGGCATTTAGAGATATTCGGAAACGAACTGGTGACAGGCTAATGCAAATCTTAGCCGTAATCGTTGTTACGATCCTTTTCCTTCCGGGTGTTCTGGTTTACCTGATTCTCCGACCACAGCAGACACTAGAAGAAGAATATCAAAAATCTTTGGAAGAAGAAGCTTTATTAAATACCATTGAGTCCACCTCGCATTGCCCAGGTTGCAGCCGTAGGGTTGACAGCAAATGGATGGTTTGCCCCGATTGCCATACTCGTCTGATGAAAACTTGTCACCACTGCAGCAAACTGATGGAATTACAATGGAATATTTGCCCGCACTGTGCTACCCCAGCTCCTGGAATGAAAAAAGAAGGTCTTTCTATGGATGAGGCTCTCCGTCCGACACCAATAGAAGAAGAACCAGAAGAATTAGCATAAAAATCAAGTTTCTAGTTTAACATTCTGTCATTTTATTCGGGGGGACAATCAAGAAACATTTTAGTATAATTTAGTTCTGTATATAAATTATAGGATAAGCTCCATCATGCAAAAACCTAAACCTATTTGGATCACCATACTTCTAATGAGCATCTTCATTACTGCCTGTGGATCAAATAAAGATATCCAAATTTCCACACCTAGCGAGACAAATATCCCAACTCAACAACCAACGAATACACCCACTGAAACCCCATTACCCACAGATACCCCGATACCAACAGCCACTGCTGTCAGAACCCCTCCTCCACTACCCTCTTTATATCAATCTCCATATCTCAACCCATTAGATTATCCACATTCCTATATCGAAAACGCCTGCGATTACCTAAAACTAAAATGGGATCCGAATAAAAGTGAACCCGGTACAATTGTTATGGTGGTCATGTTTCACTCAATTATGAAAGATGGCGATCCTCCGGCCAATGGGATTAAATTTAGTGAGTTTATGTTGGCCATGGAAACCCTAAAAGAACAGAATTTTGAGGCAATCACCATGGAGCAACTCGTTGGTTTTCTTGAAACCAATCAAAAAATTCCCGCAAGATCAGTTTTATTGATTGCCGATGATCGTCATTTTAGCCAGTACTTCAATACATTTTTTAGGCCATTATACGAGAAGTGGGGCTGGCCTGTGATTAATGCATGGATCAGTCATCCAGAACAAACCAGTGAGGGTCTATGGGCAGAAAATGAAGCATTAGCCAATGAGGGTTGGGTAGATTACCAAGCTCATGGAGTGATACATTACCCCATCGTGGAATCCTCCACAGACGATTACATTATGGGTGAACTCCAAGGGTCTATTGATTTTATTCAACAACATTACAACAAAACGCCAATCGCTTTTATATGGCCAGGTGGGAATTTTACTCAACGAGGGGTTCAACTGGCAAGGTATGCTGGGTACCAAGTTGGTTTTACAGTTAATCCGCGCGGTCCCATTATGTTTAACTGGATCCCATTGGCAGACCAAGAGGATCCCATGCGTCCCTCCTATCTGGCAGAAGGCAGCATGGGCGACCCCCTGATGGTCTTGCCAAGATACTGGCCTACTCAGATATTGCAGGAGATCGACCACGTACGTGTTATGGGGAAAGAAGCCGCTGCATATGCGCAACAAAATAAGGCAGTAGAGTTAGAATTTTACGATATTGTTTGCGCCCCATCATTTGGACCTATTCCAAATAAATCTCCATAAAGAAAAAAACGGCAACCAGTGTGGTTGCCGTTTCAAATGGATAAATCATGCTGATTTACTTTAACGCGCTCCAACCAGCATAAACACCAGAGCTACCCAGTTCTTCCTCAATTCGCAGTAGTTGGTTGTACTTTGCCACCCGATCAGTGCGCGCAGGTGCCCCAGTTTTGATTTGTCCCATATTGAGTGCCACCACCAAATCACTAATCGTGGTGTCTTCAGTTTCACCTGAACGATGAGAAGTAACAGCCTTCCAACCAGCGCGTTGGCAAGTCTCTACCGCCTCAATGGTTTCTGTAAGAGAGCCAATCTGATTAACCTTGACCAACAAGGCATTGCATGACTTCTCTTCGATCCCCCTTCGGACACGGTCAGGATTGGTGACTAAAAGATCATCTCCAACCAGTTGAACTTTATCACCAATTTCCTTGGTCAGCAGTTTCCATCCTTCCCAATCATCTTCTGCTAAACCATCTTCTACCGAAACAATAGGATATTGCTCAACCCAGGATTTCCAAAAAGCTACCATCTCCTCACTAGTCAGCTTTTTCCCCTCAGTCCGCAAATAATAAAGTTTTTCATCAGCCTCATAGAACTCGGATGCTGCAGGATCTAAGGCAATCGAAACTTGTTCCCCAGCCTTATAACCAGCTTTTTCAATCGCTTCTAATATTACCTCAACGGCTTCAGAATTTGCCTTCAAGGCAGGGGCGTATCCACCCTCATCGCCTACGAGTGTGGTATAACCACGGGATTTCAGGACGATTTTCAATGCATGGTAAATTTCAGCTCCCCACCGTAGACCTTCGGCGAAAGACCCAGCAGCTAAGGGCATAACCATAAATTCCTGAGCATCCGTGGACTGCCAACCAGTATGTGCCCCACCGTTGAGAATATTCATCATCGGGACTGGCAAAACATGAGCATAGACACCACCAATATAACGATATAATGGCAAGCCAACAGATTTGG
>JARROY010000083.1:0-14161 GCA_037383445.1 Anaerolineales bacterium
TGCCCAACGCAAGGTTACCGAGCCGGTAAAAGCTCGTCCATAATTATCATAAAGAGTCTCAATCATGCCTTCTGCACTGCTGATAGCCTTTTCCCTGTCTTCCTGCCAACTGGCACGCTCATCACCATAAGACCTCATTAGAGTCTGGTACTCGTCTCCCTGAGCACTGCGCAGTTCTGAATACTGTTCGCCTTGAAGTTCGCTTTCCTTTCGGTACACCTCCATTTGAGCCATTATCTGGTCTTGGTATTCAGCGCCCTGTTCTTGCTGAAGGTCCATGTAATCCCCCATATCACGGGGATTTTGCGGGGTTGGGTTCGGTGTTGGTGAGGGAAGCTGTGTCGGGGTCGGTAGCGGGGTCAGAGACGGTAAAGCAGTTGGCATGGCTGGCTCTTCCAGTTTGGGGATTGATAAAGCAACAACTGCAGCTTCATTATAAAAATCTGGCGAAAGTATTCCAGGGAAATCTGCACATTGAGTAAAAATGCTCTCCCCCATACATGGGCATGCCTGTTTCTCTTCAGCTGTTAAAAGGTTTCGTTCCACCTCATCTTTTGCCCAGCATTGATCTTCCGCTAATTGGTCTCCCAACCCACTAATGCGTATGAACGATTCAAAAGCCCATCTAGTTGGCATAAATACGCTGATCGCTTCACCTCCGGGTATTAAATCAAGCGGTAGTAGCGCACCAGCGAATAAAAACTGCGGAACCAGCACTAGAATGATCAGAAGCATGGCAGAATTTTGATTCGGTGCAATCGAAGATATCGCCAAACCAATAAAATATCCACACAGTGTACCTAAAAAGAAGGTCAAGTATAACGAAAGGTAGCTCCCCAAGGATGGCATTTCTGGACGAACAAAAATGATCTTAGCGAGCAGTAAAACCCCTGACTGGTAAAGTGCCAAAACAAACCCAACCCATATTTTTGAAAAAACATATGGACCAATCTTCAGATTGACTGCCCTTTCACGTTTATAGATATCGACTTCCTTAACAATCTCCCGTACACTGCTGATGGCCCCTACAAGCACAGTAATTAACGCGGCCATAAACCACATGGTTATAATTTTGGTCGCATCCCCTTTTACCGGGTCAAACAGGTCGGCTCCCCAAATAAAATCCATCAATCCAATAGCTGGAGCAATTGCCAGCATTAGAGCCAGGGACACTTTATCTTGGAAGAGAATCTTGAGATTCCGCGAAGATAGAATCATAAACTGGCGCAAGCTGGATACCTTCCTCTTAGCCTTTTTACCCGTATGCTGAGCTTGTTGAATCCCAGTACTCCCGGCCGGCTTTTCCGGCAGCATCGATTGGTATACATCGGACTCCAGATATCGCTGACCCCATTCAACTGGGTGGCCGCGCTTTTCGTCGTTGAGCACAATATAGATATCATCAAACTCCATTGGCTTCTCACGCTGCTCTCGCGTCGTCCGGTATTGATTAAAATATTCCAACCCTTTCTCCGGCGGGCCGAAATATGCCAGATATCCACCCCGTGCCAAAAAGATCACCTTATCGCATAACATCACATTTTTAGTCGCATGGGTAACCAGCATCACAGTTCTGCCCTGGTCAGCAAGCCGCCGCAGAAGTTTCATCATTTCATATTCAGTTCCCGGGTCTAAACCGCTGGTTGGTTCGTCAAGGAAGAACATGCGCGGTTTGGTCAATAGCTCCACCCCAATCGAGACCCGCTTGAGTTGTCCCCCGGATAGCTTAGAGATTGAGACATCCCGGCGTTCTGTTAAGTCCAAGTTTTCCAGTACTTCATCGACAATTTCTCGCCTCTCCTCAGGGCTGATATCCGGCGGTAACCTCAAACGAGCCACATATTCAAGCGCTGTGGCTGGGGTCAACTCCGCATGGACGATATCTTTCTGTGGCACATAGCCAATATCATTCCTGAAAAAATCATAATTCTCATATAAATTGACATCATTGATCAACACCTCACCATCGCTAGCCGGCCAATAACCGCTGATTGCATTTAATAGAGTTGTCTTACCAGCGCCGCTCATTCCCACCAATGCCACAAATTCCATCGGTTGGATGTCTAAACTTATATCTTTCAATAAATTTAATTCTTTAGAGACATACTGGTTAATATGCTGAGCCTCGAGCTTCAGCCCGGCTTCTGTCTGTCTCTGTAAATTACTTCCTGAAAGTACAAAGTCGGACGCCCCTATTGTGATCGTATCCCCATCCGTCAGCCAAGACTCATTGTGGATTCTTACACCATTTACAAATACGCCATTTGTGCTGTTCAAATCCTTTAATCGGAACCGAGTTCCCATTTTTTCAATTAGAGCATGATATCGGCTCACCAACGGATGGTCCAGCACAATATCATTTTCCTCCGTCCGGCCAATCGTCACTCGCTCTGTCTTTTCGAAATCCAACGCCCGCAAATCCACCTGACTACCCAGTAAAGCCCGTTTCTGCTCATCCGAAAGAACCTCACCAAAATCCCCGATCATTGTTTTGGGTTGTGGAGCAATATACAGTTTCTTCTCTATCTTGGCAGAATATCCACCGAAAGTTACCAATTGGTTTTCTTTCAGCACAAAGGGCCGTCTCGGGGAAAGCGGTTGGCCGTTCACCTGAGTCCCATTGGTAGAACCGAGATCCTGGATGATGACAGTGCTTTCTGAAACGGTTATTTGAGCATGGCGTCGGGAGATTTTGTGGTCGTCCAAATACAATTCCGAATCAATCAGCCTACCGATGATATTCTCTCCCAATTTCAGCGGAAGTTCCTGCCAGGCCCCTTCTCCTTTTCGGAACTTTAATACGAAGTCACTATAATTTGCCTCGACTTGAACCGCGGGGATTATTTGTCCGACCTTGGTCGGGTCTACTTCAAAATCATCCTGGGATGAGCTCTCTTGTTTTTCAACTTTTAGAGAAACTGAACCGAACTGAATTTCCTGACCGGGGCTCACGGGTACCTGGAGGTTGGCTGGAATTAATTCTCCATCTAACCGTGAACCATTGGTGGAATTCAAGTCTTCCGCCCATACTTTGTCCCCTTTTCTTATCAATTTCAGGTGGTTGCGAGAAATTTCTTTATCTTTAATTTGAAGCCCACATTCTTTCCCTCTTCCAATGACCAGGTCGCCTTCGTCGAGTGCTAATTCTTGCCACTCCCCATCCGCCTGCCTATACCTTAACAGAAAATCAGCATCCATAACCCGCTCCTCTCGGATCCTAAATTAAAATTGAAGTCCATATCCTCCCAAACCATTATCACAAATCGATCAATCTCAGGAAACCAACATTAATTGTCAAACAAAAAATATGAAGTAGCAAAATGGATAATTTTTCCTTAGACCACTGTAAGCTAAGGATTTTAATGAAATCTTACTCTGAATAAAATTAGCAACGATAAATCCCATTTTGGTATCTAGTATTCTCGTTTAATCGCAATTATTGCTATATCATCAAAACTAGTATTCTTCCCAACAAAAGTCTCTAAGTTTTTTATAATATTCTTGCTGGTATCAAAAGCGGTAGAAGCATTATATTTTGGCAAACTTTGCACCAAATTTTCTTCACCAAAAAACTCACCCTGGTCATTCTCTGCTTCAATGATTCCGTCCGTATATAAAAGGATCATTTCTCCTGGATGCAAAACAATATTTTCCTGTTCCCACTGCACATTGTTTTCAATACATAATGGAAAGCCCTTGGTTTTAAACCTGCGAATATCCAGTAGATCATCATCACGAATCAAATACATCGGACAATGTCCAGCATTACTAAAGACAATTTCCCCAGTTTTTGGATCGAGGATTCCATAAAATGCAGTCACAAATTGGTTTATCTGGGTTTGGTTGAGAATATATTGATTTAATTCATAAAAAACTCGGCTCGGATCACCTGGGAATTCATCACCAAAAAATCTAAACAAAGACCAGCATAATGTCATAAATAAAGCAGCCCCTACACCCTTATCAATCACATCCGCGATTAAAATCACCATGTTCCCGTTCGGTAATACCCGAATATCATAAAAATCTCCTGAGGTTTCCAGAGCAGGTTTGATCATGGCAGAAATTTGCCACCCGTCAAACTTTGGCAGGCTCTTTGGCAAAAAGCTGGATTGAATTTCTCCTGCCAGAACCAATTGGTGGGACATGATCTCATTTTTAGTGCGTAATTCTCGCTCTATCTGTTTTAATTCCGAAATATCATGGTAAATCGCGATAAACCCAAAGAGTTCTTCCAAAACTTTTACCGGGAGCGCTAGAAGTTCCACATCAACAAAAGTTCCATCTCGACGAGTTCTCTTTGTTGTCGTCATCACCTGGCCAACGGTTATTACTTCTTTTGTGTAGCGGTCTGCTTCTTTTCGTATATCAGGGTGATTGGCTACAAAATCATTAAGCGGCTTTCCAACCACCTCCTCGCTGTTGTATCCAAACAATTTTTCAGCCATTGGGTTCCAGGTAACGATATTGCCATCCAAATCTCCCGTAACGATTGCTGCTGGACTGTTAATGAGCAAAGCTTCATAGTATTCTTTTTGTCTTAGCACCTCATTGTAAAGTCTCTTCCTCTCTCGATTCTCAAATTCACTCTTTTCATAAAGGCGGGTCGATTCGATAGCCAGGGCTGCCTGCTGGGCGAACATATTTAGAATGTATAAATCATCTTGATCAAATTTTTGGGATTTATTCGATGTAATCGTGGTAAATACCCCCAAAAGCTTGTCCCCAATTAATAAAGGTACAGCAACAGATGCATAAATAGAGGTAACCGAGGTATAACTTTCCATCCTTCCTGACCACTCCATATAGTTGTCAAGAATTTTAGCTTTTCGTGTTCGAGCCACTAAACCCATCAAGCCTTCCCCGACTTTTTGTACACTCCCTACATAATCTTTCTCGAGGTTATAGCATACTAAAATAGTTATGTCTTGTGCCTCTTCATTAAACATGGCCAATTGACCGCCTGTCCCACCGATCAGATCCACTGCCCGAACCACAATCGTCCTGAGCAATTTGTTCAGGTCTTTGACGGCTGTCAACTCTGTCATCGTTAGACCTAAAGCTTTCAAAGTTTCAACGCGTTTGTGCTCCTGTGAAAACAACCTCGATTTTTCTAACGCTAACCCTGTAATTTGAGAAACAGCGGTCAGGAGATCAAAATCACGCTGACTGAAGGCGTTTTTTTGTTTACTTTCAGCAATAATCACCCCGATAACCTTTTCCCCTATCCAAATTGGAACATCGACTTCGCTCCCTCCAGAACCATAAAAATAACGCTCATCCTTGGTTACATCTGGGGTATATTGCAATTTTCCATTAAAAAATGGCCTTTCAGATAATCCCTGACCAGGACAAAGTGGCGTAACTGGATTTTCAAACCCGGCACTGGCAATCAAATGTCGTATTTGTGTGGTCTCGTCAATCAAGAATATCGCAACAAAATCATATCCTAATGATTTGTTTAAACGAAAAGATACCTGACTGCAGATATCTTTTTGACCTATTAAACCGACCAATTCTGCGCTTAATTTAAATAATACATCCGCAAGTAAGGGAACTTCGTAAGGGAGTTGTTTGCTCTCCTCAGGAGATGGAACTTCTATATCCATTTCTTACCTAATTCTGGTAACCGATCGCTATAAAAGGTTTCTAAATATACTATACAACAAAATCAACCTAAATCTGAAACAATTTCCTTGATCCAAATAACCCTATTTAACCCCATTTCACGCCTTTACTGTAAACACCGATGCCCGATAAACAATGGTGCATGCACTGGAGAAAGCTTCCATCAAAACGAATATAAATTATTCATAAAATTATCGTTGACACTGTAATAACATCTGATATACTACAAATATATCAATATCGATTACTTAGGAGTTTATCATGCCAATTTTCTCTCCACGTAGATTCCAACCCAGGTTTATGCCTGTTACCAGAGAAAACGAAACAATACCAGAAAAAGCCTTAACCACCGTCGAAGCGTTGGTGAAGGGCGTATTATTCGGCTGTCGGATGTGCGGGAACTGTATCTTACAGGAAACTGCCTACATCTGCCCAATGACCTGTCCCAAGGGTCTTCGAAATGGGCTGTGTGGCGGTGCCTCTCCAGAAAGATGTGAGGTAGATGCTACTCGCCCTTGCACCTGGTACAAAATCTATGAACGTTCTGAGAAAATGGGGCGTCTGGACAAGTTACTGGAGATCAATGCGCCGATCGACGGCAAACGCGCCGGCAAAGAACAGTGGTCTGAGGTCGTTCGTTTCTATCGGGAGGAAGATTCCAGTCCTAAATTCATTGAATTTGTGACCAATCGAGAGAAATTTCAACAAGACTTGGACAATATGTTTTTCAAAATAAGGCAGCCAGATTGGTGGGTGCCTTCGTCACCACAGCTGAGATCGCTCCCCCATTGGGCGCCTCTGGTGACATCATCCGGAAAAAAGGCGACATGCTCCGCGAATATATTACAGCTGCCAACTTTACCGACAACGCCTCGGCCTCTGCCCGCATGAACAGCATCGCTTCCAGCAAAATTTCAATGGAAACTGGAGTTGAACCTGTCATGCAGCTTCAGGCACGCGATCGAAGCCGCGTAGTGATTGAATCAGATGCCATGGGTGCTGTTGGGCTTGGGATCCACAATATTCTGTGCCTGAGCGGGGACCACCAATTTTTCGGTCCAGACCCTATGGCGCAGCCAAATCAATTTGACATGGATGCAGTCCAGGTCCTCTGGATGCTACGACGGATGCGAGACGAGAAAAAATATCTGGATGGGCGTTTTATTAAAAATCCCCCAATGTTTTTCCTTGGCGCAGCGGGTTCTCCATTTGGAGCACCACCAAAATATGAAGCCATTCGTGCCGAAAAGAAGATCAATGCTGGCGCTCAATTCATGCAGACCCAACCGATTTTCAATTATGATGGGTTCCTTGAATGGCTCGAAGCATTGGATAAACGTAATCTGCTCGATAAAATATACTTACTTCCAGGGGTAATTCCTCTCAAGAGTGCAAGCGCAGCTCATTTTATGGCTGATGAAGTGCCAGGGGTATCAGTTCCACTTGAAGTCATCAACCGAATGGACAACGCCGGAGACAAAGAAGCTCAATCTGAAGTTGGGGTTCAAATTGCTTTAGAAATGATTGAAAAACTGAAAAATACGCCAGGAATTAATGGCATGCATATCATGGCAGTCCATTGGGAGGCGATCGTTCCCCGCTTGGTAGAGGAGTCCGGAATTCCGAAACCCAACAAAGAGTTAAGAAAACAATTCGAGGTAGAATTGAGTTTAGTCTCTTAGGAAAAGTGGGCGATTAAAATAAATTTGAGATGAGATATAGATCGCCATCCACCAGTTAAGATGGCGAGGTTCTGGCAAAAGAGGAGACCATGACACACCACGCTCTGAGCAGCGATTCCGCGCACCAACCTTCTATTAAAATTCCTACCTACGAAATTACCAGCCAGGAAAACATCGAAATCATCCACCAGCAATCTCTCAAAATTCTTCGCGATCTGGGAATGGCTTTTTACGATAAACAGGCGCGAGATTTGCTTGCACAGCACGGGGCTCGCATAGATGGGGACATGGTCTACTTTGAGCCAGAAATGGTAGAGGAATTCATTTCAAAAGCGCCGTCCCAATTCACCCAAATTGCTCGCAACCCAGATCGTTCAGTAAAAATAGGTGGGAAGAATACCGTGTTTGCACCGGTTTATGGTCCCCCATTTGTATATGACCTGAAAAAAGGAAGAAGGCCGGCAACCATTCAAGATTTCAAGAATTTTGTAAAACTGGCTTATCTCAACCGGTACATCCACCATTCAGGTGGGACTGTGGTAGAACCCAATGACTTACCATTAAAAACACGTCATTTAGATATGCTGCTATCCCATATTCTTTACAGCGATAAACCCTTTATGGGTTCAGTCACTTCTCCTGAAAATGCCCGGGACAGTATAGAAATGGTTCGAATACTGTTCGGAGATGAAGCCATTACGGATAATCCGGCTTTACTTTCCCTGATAAACATTAACAGCCCGCGTCAATTTGATGGCGGTATGGTTGGCGCGTTAAGAGAATATGCAGCGGCCAATCAGGCAACTCTCATCACGCCTTTCATCTTGGCTGGGATCATGAGCCCGGTAACTGTTGCCGGTGCTCTCGTCCAGCAAAATGCGGAAGTTCTTGCAGGCATTGTCTATGCGCAAGCAGTAAAAGCAGGTGCCCCAGTCGTTTATGGCTCTTTTCTGTCCGGTGTCGATATGCAAAACGGGGCATTGGCGTTTGGTTCTCCTGAAAGCCTAATCAGCCTTCTTGCCAGTGCCAGTCTTGCCCGAAAATACCATCTACCTTTCAGGAGCGGCGGGATGTTTGCCAGTTCTAAAATCACCGATGCTCAAGCGGGGTACGAATCAATCACGAGCCTCCTGACTGCAATGCTCGGCAGATCCAATTTTATCCTTCATGCAGCAGGTTGGTTGGAAAATGGGATGACAACTGGGTATGAAAAATTTTTATTGGATTGCGACTTTTTGGGAACCATGCACGCATTTGTTAATGGATTAGATGTATCTGAGGAAAGTTTGGCTATTGAAGTTATTAAGGAAATCTTACCTGGAGAACATTTCCTCGATTCTGATCATACTTTGCGCAATTACCGCTCAGCAGCTTACCGGTTTGATCTGATGGATCACAATGATTTTGAAGAATGGGAACGCCAAGGATCATTAGATGCTGCACAGCGCGCTAGCCCGCGTGTGGATGATCTTCTCGATTCTTACCAAGCCCCGGATCTGGATCCAAGCATACAAGAATCCCTCGAAGCATATATCCTTAATCGCAAACAAGAATTAGAGGGGTCATACTCAGACGTTGTTTTTTAACCACCTTTGAGTTGTCCAATTGCAGTTACCCTAACCCGGTAGCTTTCTGCCCCATCCGGAAGCTCTTCAACTTCCACTTCAACGGTGTCTGCACCCGCCAGCCTGACATGCTCCTCCGCAGTCTTACTTAAATGTTGGTTAGCAAATCGCAGTGCCTCATTTATTGTGTTGAAGGTTTTTTGATCTTCTTCCCATTGCAAAATATAACCCACTGGATAACGGTTTCGAATTTTTGGGTAAACCCAGGCATCTTTATGAACGACAATATTTCCTGCCGCAGCTCCAATCGCATTGGCAACCTCAAAATGGTCAGGAAGATATAATTCTGTATGCAGCAACTTTGCCACTCGTGGCAGCAAAATCCCTGCGGGTGCCCCAATCCCGACAAGCGGCATTTTTAATGCTATTTGGCTGCTTAGATACTGGTTCTTTTGGTAAAGATTTTCTTCAAACAGCCAAGCTCCCAGATTGCGGATAGGAGCATATCCCGGCAAACGCTTTACTTCCTGACCAGAAATAAAACTGACCACCTGTTCAACAATCATTTCAGCAATCTGGTCTTTGACCAACTCAACTAACTCAGATATTTCGATTTTCATCAGCAGAGCAAATTTCTCTGCCGCGATCTTAGATACTTCTTTATTCCATGGTGTAAACTCACCGCTAATATGGAAAAGATCAGTGGGTGTGAGAGCTGCTCGTCCCACAATTTCTTCCCGGATCAGAGTACTGCTGTCTAGTTGCATTGGATGTAGCATTCCCAATTTTTTTAGGAGGATAGTCACCGGAAGTGGTCCATCCTCTAACATGGACAACACCTGGCGGGCACGCGGATTTTCAATCCTGCGGGTTGGCTGTCGCTGCAAAAACCAAAACTCAAAATGATCGATTGTTGGGCGTTGGATAAATTTGGCATGCGTTAGGGTTCGCATAGTATCTAAGACAGCCGGATGCTTATAAGCTAAATAGGCCAATGGGACAACTCGTTCGGGACCAATCCTCAGGTTGTTTTCAGCGCCCAATTGCAGAAAGCTGTCTCCACCCAGACCAATCGAACGAATATCAGCAGCTCGGACAGCCGTATGGTACCCACCGACCATGGTGCCAACCTCATTGATTTTGAGACGACCTTTATCCAACAAAGCGATATCTGTCGTCGTACCGCCAATATCAATGACCAGGGCTTTATCTAGTTTGGCTAACGCTTTGGCTCCCATTGCACTGGCAGCTGGTCCGGAATGTACCGTCTCCACGGGTCGAGATTTGACCTGGCTGGTCTTCATCAAAGAACCATCACTATGGACCACCATTAAGGGAGCCTCTACACCACGAGTATGGAGCGCATTCTCAATGGAAGTAATAAATTCCTTTAAGATTGAAAGTAATGAAGCATTGAGCGCTGCGGTTGTCGCTCGCTGTATTGAATTTAGTCTGCTGGAGAGCTGATGCCCGACCACAACAGGCAGCCCAGTTGCCTTGTAAACCTCATCGGCGGCAATTTCTTCATGGGAAATATTAAATGGGCTGAAATATCCCGAAATGGAAATTGCTTCCACATAATTTTTTACATCGAGTGCTGTTTGTATGATTTTTTCTAACTCCAGCGATGTCTGGGGTTCCCCAGTCAGGGTATGGCCACCTTTAAAATAATAGTATTTAGGGGTGGAAAACCTGCTTTCAAATTGGAAATGCTTGACCAGATCAGGATCATAACCCAGCAAAAACAATGCCACAGGGCGCCCTTTCCCTTCAGCAATTGCATTGGTTGCCAGAGTAGTAGAGATAGAAACAAACTTAATCGACTCGCGTTGGTCCGGCAGCAGGACATCCAGCGCATTTAGTATCCCGACCGAAAGATCGTGTTTTGTTGTGAGAGTCTTGGTAGTTTTAACCACCTGCCGCGTTTCAAAGTCTAGCAGTACGCCATCCGTATAGGTTCCCCCGGTATCAATCCCTAAGACAAAACCTTGTTCATCCATTGCAGACTTTCATATTTGGCCTGAGACAGTTTAATTTTCTGAATCGTTTTCTGATAAAGGAAACGTCATACTATCCACGTAAAGCATAACAAAGTTCGGGTCTTGGTCTAAATCAATCTGCTTGGCTTTTTCAGCCAGCCGAACACCTCGTTCAAACCCTTCATCTGATAAGAATTTGGCAGCCCCTAAACCAGCCCCATTGGCGATCGTTTCCACTTTTTCTAAGGAAATTTCGGGAATCATACCGATTTGCATTGTGGCGTTTATATCCACCTGGCCGCCAAACGAACCCGTCAGCAGGATTTTTACAAGGTCAGAAGGAGCAAGGTCAAGCTGCTGCATCAGCGTTTCCACAGCTGCCCGGATCGCACCCTTGGCTTTTTGTAGCTCTCGTATATCCCATTGAGTCAGAGTCATGTGAGCGCCATCTCCCAACTTTATGGCCGGTGCCCCGCGATCATCATACACAATCCTGTCTTTCATAATTTTTGGATCTTTATTAATCCGCCCACTTTTCTCAATAACACCGTATTTAACCAGTTCATAAACGGTAGAAAGCAACCCGGATCCGGTAAGTCCAATCGGCTCTTCATCGTTGATGGTGGTAAAGACAAACTCCTCCCCCTCAATTTTGCCCTGAACCACGGCGCCGTCCACCGCTCGCGAACCGCAGGAGATATTCACACCTTCAAATGCTGGTCCCGCAGCGGTTGAGGCCACCAGGATTTCATCACCATCCGTAACCAGCACTTCTCCATTTGTCCCCAGGTCGATTGCCACCATTGGGCCAGGCGGATTATCAAAATCAAACTGCGCCAAACACGCCAACGCATCCGAACCGACAAACCCTCCAATTAGTGGGGGCAAAGTAACTTGCATGGATTTCGGAAAGATGCTGTCCATCTTGGCAGACGCATCGTAAACTGGTTGGCTGTCATAGGGCTGGAACGGCATCGATCCCAGACTGGAGACAGGCAGCATGGTGAGCAGGTGATGCATAGCGACATTTCCGACAATACTCACCCTGGTGATGCGGTCATAGTAACGCTTACCCAGCTTTAGCGAATCCACCGCTTGGTTAATCGAAGCCAATGCCAGCTTATGCAACCGTTCAGAATTCCTCGGTTCATCCAAAACAGCCCCAATCCGTGAAATCACATCGGCTCCAAAGGTCGTCTGCTGGTTCAAGGTCGCCGCACCAGCGCAGACCTCACCGGTGGTCAGGTTGGTTAAAAATGCAGCCACAGTTGTAGAACCCAAATCGATCGCCAAGCCCAGCGGATCATTCGTCCGCTTATAAGAAGAAGACCCTCGGAAACTCTTATTCGAATACACTACTATGTGAGAAAGAATGATGCGCGCATCATCTAATGCTTTTGCTCGACAGGCTAACCGAGTATTTAAGGCAAGCTCTCCAGGGGTGAGGTGCTCTTGTTCTATGTCATCTGGAGGAATACTACCCTCTTCAATAATCACTTTGCATTTTCCGCAGGTTCCGCGCCCCGCACATGGCTGTTCGATCGGTAAGCCAGTTTCCTGGATAGCATCTCCAATTAATGTGTCTGGGGTGACCGATATTGTTTTTTCCTCAGTTCCATAAACAATGGTTAATTTTGGCATGAAGTATTTCCAATTCTCTAGGTTTAGATTAGATTTTGAACCTTCTTGTAAAAGCCTAACACATGCTCTTTCATTCTTTTTTCTGCCTGGTGGCTATCCTTGGAGAGAATGCTTTCAACCAACTGCGTGTGTTCTTCCACTGCCGCGGAGAGAAAATCGAGTTTAGGCAAAACCAAGTACCATAAACGCTGAGATAGGCCAAAATAAGTTTCCAAGGAATGGGCTAAATAATGATTTCCTGATGCTTTGGCAATTACCTGATGCAACTTGTGGTCGATGTCGAACCAGGCAGCTTTATCCTCAGGTTCTATGTTCTCTTGCTCACGAATAAGAGAATCCATAACCAATAAATGGTCCGGATTAGCTCTTTCTGCAGCCAATCCCGCCGCCTGGCCTTCAAGCCCTACCCTCACTTCGCTGAGCATCTTTAAATCTTCGGGATTCAAATTGGCTACATACAGCCCCCCCTGCCGAGAGACAACCACTAGCTGGTCATGATACAACAACTTCATTGCCTCCCGAATGGGTGTTTTTCCGACACCCAAAGAAGCCGATAACTCAGCCTCATTAATCGCAGAGCTTGGCTTTAATACCAGTGTGTTAATCTGCTCTTTCAACAACTCATATGCTTTTTGAGTATCTACACCGATCAAGTCGACCATATTCATCTCCAAGAATAATTATCCAGACAAACGAGGTTTACCAATTGCTTGTGCCCGGATCCTAAACGTGTCAAGCCCATCAGATTTCTCATCGATCACCACCTGGGGTTGATTAGCCCCGGAACGCAGAGCAGCATTGAGCGCAATTTCCTGGCAGGTATTTCTTGCTGTTTCGATAGCAGTTGGTAAATCCTCAAACTCCAGTCGTTCACTACTGGTTTGCACATAATAAGCCAACACATCCAGACCCGTTTTATCGAGTTTCGGATAGATAAGAATTTCTTCCTCCACCATAATACTTCCCGCGATTGCCCCTACCGCATTTGCCACTTGATAATGGGGCGGCAGGACTAATTCCGCATGGAGTATTTCGGCAACCTTTTCCAGGAACATATCTGCCGGGCCTCCAATCCCAATCAATGGATAAGCCAGGTGAAAGCTTGTATTGAAGTGGGGGTGATCCTGATAAACAGCATTTTTAAAGAACCACTCACCGATCGTTTTTTGATCCTTTTCAGCCAGGATTTGTCCGGTAAGAAATTCTACCGTTGCCTTCAATACCATCTCGGTGATAGTGCCCCAGATTAAGGTCTGGACCTCGTCCGGTTCCTTAAAAAGGTACTGACTAAACGCTTTCAATGCTGAAATCGAGGATTCTGCATCCCATGCTGTGAAGCGTTCATCACAGTGGAGCAGATCCGTTGGGGTGAACCCCGCTTTCCCAATCACCTCCTGTCTAAAAAATTCATCCATATCTAACTGAGAAGAATGAAACACAGACACTTTTTTCAACATGTCTGGCAGAGCATGCGCACCGCTCTGCAAAATTTGGAAGACCTGCTTTTGCCGCGGGTTTTTTATCAAGGAGTCATCGGGTAGATCTCGGATCAGATACCAATATTCCAACCAATCGGGGGAAGCCTGTTCCCAGGTGCGTCGGGATAGGGTACGGATTTGATTTCTCACATTAGGGTATTGTTCAGCTAAGTAGGCTAATGGGACAA
>JARROY010000084.1:0-8621 GCA_037383445.1 Anaerolineales bacterium
CCACAGCACCGAGGGTCGACCCGCTGAACGGCTCTGCCAGGAAAGCGGACACTTTTTCCGGCCCGTGTTGGAGACTTTCTTCCTCAAGAGCCTTGGCGCATTTTAAATCACAGCCGGGGTATTCCAAATTAAACGGGCACCGGTAGCAGTACGGCGGCGGGATATGGGGGACGTCCTGGAACATCGGCTGGTAAAGCTGGCGCATCTTTGGTTTCCCCGTGACTGCCAAAGCCCCCAGTGACAGCCCATGGTAAGACATCCAGCGTGAGATGGTCAGGTAGCGGTCGGTTTCGCCGCGTTCCACCTGGATCTGGCGGGCGAGCTTGATCGCCGCTTCAACTGCCTCTGATCCGCTGGTAAGGAAATAAAATTTGGCGTTTTCTAGCGGGACAATCTCCGCCAGCTTTTCTGCGTACTGCTCAACCACTTCGGCGGTGAACATGGTCGGGTGGATATAGGCTATTTTGGCAGCCTGCGCGGCAATCGCCTGCGCAATCGATTCGACCCCGTGCCCGGCATTGACCACAATCGCCCCACCCGAACCATCCAGGTAAGCTTTTCCTTCCTGATCATAGACATATACCCCAGCCCCCCGGACAATTTCCGGATGCGGAACCCCCATCCGGCGGTAAAAAACATGCCCGTTCGGGTACTGATGCGTGCTCATCGTGAGACAGCCACACTCATCCCCAGGCCGCCGCTGATGCACAAGGTCGCCAGACCCAGTTCCACATCTCGCTGGCGCATAGCGTGCAGCAGGGTAACCAAAATGCGCGCCCCGGTGCATCCCGTGGGGTGCCCTAAGGCCACCGCCCCGCCGTGCACATTGCGCCGCGCCACATCCCAGTCTAGTTCCTTCTCCACGATCAGCACCTGGGCTGCAAAGGCTTCGTTCAACTCGATCAACCCGAAATCATCCAGGTTGAAACCCGTCTGCTCAAGGAGTTTGCGGGTCGCCAGGACGGGACCTAAGCCCATCCGTTCGGGGGCGACACCGCCGCTGGCAAAGCCCTCAATCACTCCCAAAGGCTCAATGCCCTGTGCTTCCGCCGCGTCCGCCCGCATCAGCACTGGGGTCGAATCAGGTCGCGGGCGTTCGTCACGCTCAAATAAATCCACGGCGCCCTTCCGGCCCGGCACCTCAACAGGGACAACTTCGTCATTGAAGGCCCCAGTCTCCCAGGCGGTGACCGCCTTTTGGTGACTTTCGGCAGTAAATTCATCTTGCTGCTCCCTGCTGATCTGGTATTCTTCTGCCAGCCGGTCGACCGTTTCACCCATCACCATATCGCACAGCGGGCAGTTGTAGCCGTCCCGGTAATTGGCATCGATCAGTTCTCCATCCCCAAGGCGGTATCCCCAGCGAGCTTTGGGCAGTAAATACGGAATCTGAGACATCTGCTCGACCCCGCCTGCCAGCACGACCTGGTTTTCCCCCAGCATGATCGACTGCGCCCCAAGGGTGATGGCTTTCATCCCCGAGCCGCAGGCCTTATTGACAGTAAACGCCACCGTCTCCTGTGGCATCTTAACCCGCCAGGCGATCTGGCGAGCAAGATTCGGCCCGATTCCGGCCTGGCGGGCACAGCCAAAGATAGATTCATCCACTTGTTCTGGAGTGATGCCAGCTCGTTCAATCGCCGCTCTGGCGGCGGTCTCTCCCAGTTGAGCGGCTGGAATATTAATCAGCGCCCCGCCAAAATTTCCTATTGGGGTGCGCACAGCTGAAACAATTGCTACCTTATGCATTTTATGGTTCCTTTACTCTACTTTCGTCCTGTATAAATGCCATCCGGGTCTAATTCTTCCCGCATCAGGCGGAGTTCCTCCGTTGTGGGTGGGACGGTCTCTTCAAGTGCGGAGACGCTTTTAAGCGGCCAGCTGACTTCTGCCTGGACCTCCTCAAATGTCACCCCGGGGTGAAGCGAACTCAGCACCATTTCTTTGCTCTCCTGGTCAAAAACAAAATTGGCTTTATTGGTGACAACCAGTTGAGGGCCTCCACCGGGGATGCCTAAACGACTCCTGCCGTCCGGCCTGCCGTCCAAATGCCCGGGACTGGTGACAAAATCCAGTTTCTCGACAAAGGTGCGCTTGCTGAGGGGCGTGATCAGGAAAACTTTTTTGGCATGGATGGCAATCTCGCAGGCCCCGCCGCTGCCTGGCAGCCTGACTTTCGGGTGAGCATACTCGCCGATGACCGTTGAATTCAGGTTGCCGAAGCGGTCGATCTGGGCCGCTCCCAAAAAAGCCGCCTCGATCCTGCCACCCTGCAGGTAATTCATGAAAAGGTCGGCCATCGAGCACACGGACGTGGCACCGCTGACCAGGGTTGGGTCGCCGATCGAGAGCGGTAAACGCGCCGGGCGGGCGCCAAACACACCCGATTCGTACACCAGTTCGAGGTCTGGGGCGACCGTGCGGCGGGCCAGGTTGCAGGCGATATTCGGCATCCCCACCCCCACAAACACCACTCGTTCTCCTTGCAAAGCCCGGGCGGATGCCGCGATCATCAATTCAGAGGACGTGTAATCGTTCATCACCATCACCTGTACACTCCATAATTAACCGGCTGGGAATAAGCTTCACCAGCGGCCAGCCGCTCCCAGATGCCTGGTTCCTGCGCTTCCAGTTTCGCCAAATAGGCTGCCCAATCCTCCAGCCCGTAAACCCATTCCTCCAGCCAGGCCTCCACCTGCTGCTCCTCTCGGGAGACCGCATCCCAGGCTAGATAGAACTGGTTGTCCCGGTCGTAGTATCCCTGGGCATAGGAGGGATGGGCGCCTTTGGGCTGGTGGACGACGGCATCCACCACCATGTGCGGGATCAGTGTGCGGTTGGGGTCGCTGCGGATGACCTCTTCTCCCACAATCTCCTCTGCCACCACGATCACATGCCGGGCGCTGAAGGCAGCTTCTTTCTGCATGCCCACCAGGCCCCACAGTTGGGTATTGCCCTGTTCATCCGCGCGCTGGGCATGGATGACAGCCACATCCGGGTTGAGCGCCGGGACGACTGCGATCTGCCCACTTCCGTACGGGTCTTGGATGAACTTGATGCGCGGGTTGGCCTGGGCAAGGTCTGCTCCGTAGTAGCTGCGCAGAGGATAAAAAGGCAGTTTGGCGGCACCGGCGAGATAGCGTCCCACCATCCCGAAATGGGAGTATTCCTCGATTTCCAATGGTTGGGGAATTCCCTTTTCAACCGCCCGCCGGATGCAGTGCAGTGAACCCACCCCGGGGTTGCCCATGTAGCTGAAGACCAGTTTTTGGGCACATCCGGCGGCCACCATCTGGTCATAGATCAGATCCGGGGTCATCCGGCACAGGGTCAGATCTCTCTTTTTTTGCCGGATGATCTCATGGGCTGCAGAAAAACAAATGAATGCGGTAAAGCCTTCGATTGCAACCACTGCCCCATCCGGCACATACCGGGAGACCGCATCTTTCATACTGGTCAGTTTCATCATCTATCCTCACCTGGCTTGGTTACAACTTACTTTCAACGACAAACAAGGCTTCCGAAAAAATCTCCACCGCAGTTTCAGCCTGCTCGATGGTGATGTTGAGCGGCGGCGAGAAGCGGATGCTGTTCGGCCCGCAGGGCAGCACCATTAAGCCGCGCTCAAAACAGGCCAGCATCACCTTTTCAGTTTCCTTTTTAGCGCGGGTTTTGGTGGTTTTATCCTTGACCAATTCCACCCCGATCATCAATCCCAAGCCGCGCACATCGCCGATCATCTTGCTGGATTCTGCCACGCCCGATAGCTGCTCCTTAAGTGCCGAGCCAACTTTCTCGGCATTCTGCATTAAGCCTTCTTCTTCAATCACGTCCAAGGTAGCCTGGGCAGCTGCCGCCGCCACCGGATTGCCGCCGAAGGTGCTGCCATGGGCTCCCGGCGGCCAGGTCATCACCTCCTCTTTGGCGATCATCGCCGAGATCGGCATACCCGAAGCCAGCGACTTGGCCGAGGTAATGATATCCGGCACCACCCCCCAGTGCTCGGCAGCAAACATCTTGCCGGTGCGCCCGATCCCAGACTGGACTTCATCATCAACCAGCAGGATGCCGTATTTATCACACAGCTCGCGCAGCTTGGCCAGCCAGCCGTTCGGCGGCACGATGTACCCCCCCTCCCCTTGGATCGGTTCCACAAAGATAGCAGCTACCTCTTCCGGTGGAATTTTGTGGGCAAACAGTGAATTTTCGAGATAATCAACGCATGCCAGGTTGCAGGAGGGATATTCCAGGTTGTAGGAGCAGCGGTAGCAGTAGGCATACGGCACGTGGGTGATATTCGATAGCAGCGGCCCAAAACCCCGATGATAAATCGGCTTGCTGGCGGTCAGCGAGATGGCGCCCATCGTACGCCCGTGGAAAGCCCCGAAGAAGGCAATGATGTGAGATCGCTTGGTATGGTTGCGGGAAAGCTTCAAAGCCGCTTCGACCGCTTCGGCCCCGGAATTACCCAGGAAGACCTTTTTCGGCCCCTCTCCAGGAGCGAGAGATGCCAGCCGCTCACACAGGTTAATATAATTGGGGTCATAAAAATCAGCCCCACAGATATGGATCAGCTTTTCGGCCTGGTTTTGGATGGCTTTTACCACCTTTGGATGGCAGTGCCCGGTGCTGCAAACCGCTATCCCGGCAGCGAAATCCAAAAAGGTATTGCCATCGAGATCCTCTACTACGCTGCCGTGGGCTTCCTTAATCACCAGCGGATACGCATGCGGCAGAGAAGGTGAGACGGCTTGGTTGTTCTTTTTCAGGTAGGCTTCGGCGTTAGGCCCGGGTAAGGTTGTAATCAGATTGGGTACATGATCGGTCATTTTGCAGCTCCATAGGGCTTAGGATAAGCCGAGGGAAGATAATTTTTCGGGAGTGGGGACTCCGTTTTGATCCCAGCCGCGCAGGCGGTAAAATTCAGGCAGCATCTGGTCAAGATAGACCACATGACCCTTTGCCGGGCCTTCGGACAGGGGTTCGTTCAGCATGCGGTCGGGGAGGGTATCATCTGCCCCGGTGAAACCCGCTTCTAACAGGAAGAGACGTTCCAAATTGTAGACCCGCTCTCCAGCTTCAAGGACCGTTTCTACATCGTAGCCGCCGCCGGTAGCATAATTCAGCACCTGGGTCAGCCGCTGGGGCAGCAGGTTGATATCTTGATCCAGCATATAACGCACGCTGAGGAAGACGCACAATCCAACGGCGTCGATCACGGCGAAAACATCCTCAAAACGCTTCACAATTTCGGCTTTGTTCTCCAATGCCACAGGGTCCAGTTTGACAGGAACGCCGAACACCTCGGAATAAGCAATATCGCCGGCCATGTGCGAGGCACCGATATTGGAGGTGGCATACAGCAGCCCCATACCTTGTGCGCCGCGCGGGTCGTACCCAGGGAATTCGAGCTTCTTAGCGGTAATCGAGTATTCGGGATGGCCGTAATGCTCGGCCAGACGGTAGCTGCCCTCAGCCAGCAGGTCGCCAAACCCTTCCCGGTATCCGGTTTTACGGATGAATTCGATCATCGCGTCGGCATCCCCAAAGTGCAGCGGCTTGCCGAGATCTTCCTCCGGGATCAGGCCGTTTTCGTACATTTCCATGGCGCAGGAAATTGTCACCCCTGCCGAGATCGTATCCATGCCCAGTTCATTGCACACATAATTGGCTTTGGTGATTGCCGCCAGGTTATCGATACCGCACGAACTTCCGATCGCCCCCAAGGTCTCGTATTCCGGTCCTTCTCCAGCGCCCTCATAGCCGGGTACATCCACGCGGGTATCCCGTCCGCAGGCGATCGGGCATTTGTAGCAGGGTTTGGCCCGGATCAGGAACTGTTCTGACAGCGAAGGGCCGTCGATGTGGTCAACGCCTTCGAACTGGCCGGTCTTGAAATTCCTGGTCGGCAGGATGCCCAGTTCATTGGTGACTTGGGGAACATAAGCCGTGCCGTACTCCCGCAGGGAAGAACCCTTGGTCTTAATATCGCCGCCGACCTCTTTCTGGATGAACATACTCAGGTCTTTCATGTTTTCCGGGTCAGCGAATTCCGGCACCTGTGTACCGCGCACGACCACGGCTTTCAGGTTTTTGCTCCCCATAACAGCCCCCACACCAGACCGCCCGGCGGCGCGGTTCTTATCGTTCATGATCGCCGCCACTTTCACCAAAAGCTCCCCAGCCGGACCAATGCAGGCCACTTTGGCCCTGGCATCCGTCTCCTGCAGCAGCAGATCGGTGGTTTCGGGCACCTCTTTGCCCCATAAGTGTGCAGCCGGGCGCAGTTCTACATGCTCCTCGTTCACCCACAGGTAAACCGGTTCGGCGGCTTTACCCTCAAAAATAAACATATCGAACCCGGTCCATTTCATCTCCGTCGGGAAAACCCCGCCAGAGTTCGAATCCGCCAAAGCCCCCGTCAGCGGTGATTTGGTCACCACCATATAGCGGTTCCCGGTCGGGGCTGGAGTACCGGTCAGCGGACCAGTGGCGAAAATCAGCTTGTTTTCTGGAGATAAGGGATCGACCTTGGGATCAACTTCATCGTACAGGTAGCGGATCGCCCATCCCCTTCCGCCAAGATAATCTTTTGCGATCTGGGGATCGATGGTCTCCGTCGTAATTTCCCCACTGGTCAAATTAACTCTTAGTATTTTTCCATGCCAGCCTTTCATCGTTCATCCTCCTCGTGGTTTATTTTTTCCGTTCATCCTCCGGCCATTGCTGAATAAACGCACACTTCGTCCCCTTCATTTAAAGCCTGGTCTCCTTCCGGGGATAGGCCATTAACCAATATCACGCTGGAAGCATCATTTGGGATTTCGAAATGCGCTAAGATATCACTCACACAATAGGATTCCGGAACTTGGAGTGTGCAAGTATTGCCTTTGGTTCCCTCCGGCAGTTTCTTACGGTAAGTCGTCAGCAGTTTTACGGAGATTCTCATTCCACAAATTTACTCATGATTCCCATCGTTGATGAATTCATAGGTTGGAGACCATAAATAGCTCAGTTTGAACATCTTCGCCACCATCAAGGTTTGGGTGCTCAATATCCCAGGAATCGTCTGCAGATCTTTCGAGATGAATTTGGTCAGGTGAGACATATCGCGGCAAAACACTTCGACGATCAGATCGTATGTGCCTAAGACCATCACCTGATAGCTCACTTCGGGGAATACACGGATCGCATTGCCCACCTCATCGATCATACCCGACTCGACATTGATGGCAATAATCGCAGGCGCCTGAAACCCTAGAGCGAAGGGGTCAACAATCGAAACGGTATTGACAATTCCTGCTTCAACCAAGCCGGCATATCTTGCCCTGATGGTTGATTCTGAGACACCAGTCTGTTTAGCAATCGTCGTAAACGGGGTCCTTCCATCCTTTTGCAAGGCCTGGAGGATCTGTAAATCAATCTCATCCATTTTCATCAATCCAAATCACAATTAAACGAATTTCGCATTTATATCCCCATATTATCATGAATATCGTATCAATTCAACGTAATTAATATGGATAGTGCGATTATCATTGACCATACATCCGAATCAAGCTAAAATTATAGCAGCGTCGAATTGAGTATCGAAAGCCAATATTGAGTTTAAATGGGGGGACAAGGATCGATACAAATGGCGCATCAATCTAGCATCAATACAAACTGTTGGAGGCAAATGTGCACGAAAAACTATATCAAGACATGGCTCAATCCATCATCGATGGTGAAGACGAACTGGCCGCAGAATTAGCCAAACAATCCATTGACCTCGGTATCGACCCGGTAGAGGCGATCAATAAAGGTTTTGTGGTTGGCGTAAACCACGTCGGGGACGAGTTTAGCTGCGGAAATGCATTTTTACCTGAATTGGTGATGGCCGGAGAAGCGATGAAAGCGGCCATTGCAGTATTAGAACCCGAGTTCAACCGGCGCGGCACGAAACGAGAAGTGCTCGGCAGAATTGTGATCGCCACCGTCGAAGGCGACATCCACGATATTGGCAAAACGCTGGTCGGCACGATGATGGCCGCCGCTGGATTTGAGGTTTTCGACCTGGGTGTCGATGTTCCCATCAGCCAGATTGTTCAAAAAGCCCGCGAGGTCGGTGCCGATCTGATCGGCGTCAGCGCCCTGCTGACCACCACCATGGTGAAGCAGCGGGATGTTGTCGAAGCTGTTGAAGATATGGGCCTGGCTGGAAAAGTGCAGGTCATGGTGGGCGGCGCTCCGGTGACCCGAGCCTGGATGGAAGAGATCGGTGCAGACGGCTACAGTGAAGATGCCATCGGGGCGATTGCCGTGGCAAAAGACCTGTTGGGAAAGAATTAGATGTCTTCTACGATCAAATCGATCAGCAACCCTAAACTGCATTTGGATATTCTGAGTGAGAGCGACCTGGAGAAACTGCATCAGGCGACGCTTAAAATCATCGAGCAAACCGGCGTGCGTTTCCCTTCGAAAAGGGCACTGGAGATCTGGAAGCAGCATGGGGCACAAGTTGATGAAGCCACTCAAATTGTAAAAGTAAAAGGCGAGATGATCGAGGATGCCATCAAGCTCGGCAAACCGGTCTATCCGCTGGCTGCCAGGGACCCACAGCAGGATCTCTTGCTGGACGA
>JARROY010000085.1:0-13473 GCA_037383445.1 Anaerolineales bacterium
CACAACTGCCACCTTCCGGTTACGCAAAGCGATCACCCCGGCAACCAACAGCAGGATACCCGCCGACGGACCGAAGATAATCGGAATCCATTCTTTGGGAACAATCGTGCCGCTGATCGAATGCGCAAGATAGATATCCAGACCCAGAAAAATCTCATTTATGGCTGCCATCAGCAGGATGAATTGATCTCGAGAGAAAGGCAGCTTGATCTCTCTCAGTTTTGGAAAGACTTCTGCGAGGTAATACATATTATGGTTCCACCCCAGCGGCTTCCAACTTCTCGGCGACCATCTCTTTCAATTCCGCCATGTCCGAGAGCAGTTCATAGGCGCCGTGCCACTGGGTATAATCTGGTCCCTGCATCCAGCCGCCAAATTTTGCTGTCCGCCCCCAATGATGCCACAGTTCGAAGTATACAAAATCAATTGGCTCATCAAACGGTTCGGCTGTCAGCAGTCCATTGTCCTGCAGCGGTTTGATGACTTCCTGGCTTTCCAGCACCCATTGGTTGATCTTACCTACCAGGGCATCGCCATCCACGTAAAACTGGTCCACCCAATTTTCATTGTGGCATTCTCCGCACACGGTTTTCATGCGCACCTGGTTGTCCTGCCAAGCCGGGCGGCGCTCGCTGACAGGCGCGAAGAGATACCAGGTCAAACGCTCACCAACATCGTGCGTGGTTGCGGTTCCGCCAAAAGCACTCAGGTGGCAGGTGGCACAGGTTGGGGCAGGAAAATCCTGGACAGTCATCAGGCCGGGTTCCGCCTCCCAGTTATAGTATTCACCGCCGGTGGCATAGACGATGCCATGCGGGGATTCCATGAAAATTTCGAATTGGGGGTGATCGGGGCCAATATGGCAGGCGTTGCAGGTTTCCGGTTTGCGGACTTGCTCCAGGCTGAACTCATGGCGCAGGTGACATTTCTGGCACTGTCCTACCGAACCGTCTTCGGCAGGTCTGCCGATGTTATGGCAGACTTCGCAGGCAAACCTTGTCACTTCCGGCCCTTCCAGATGATAGATGGCATTGCGGGAACTGTCTGGATTATAGCTCCCCTCCGGGATAGCTTCATAGACTGCCAGCAAATCTGGGGAAAGGTCTTTCGCTCCCGCATACGCAACATATGCCGGCATCCCATGCCGGCTGGCGTTGTATTGAGCCACTTCCGATTGGTGGCAGTTTTCGCACATCGCTGTGGTGGGAGAAGCAAGGATATACACTCCCTCATGTTCCTCCGCAGCGGGATAACCGCCATCCACCTGGTGGCAGTCTTGACAAGCCACATCAGCGGCTGCCATCGAACTGTACCCAAACTGCTCTACAATCCCAGGGGTAGATTTTCTATGGCAGACAACACACTCATCTTTACTGTTGGCCAGCGCGTCCACCCGCTCGTCTACCGCCGGCTCGGTGCCCATACTGATCGCAATGATTACCAAGATCAATGCTGCTACCACCACAACACTGATCACGCCTAGCAACCAAGCACGCGTTCCAGGTTTTGAAAATGCGCTCATATTTCCTCCTCAAAATTGTTCGAAAAAATAAACTCCGCCGTATTTTATTAGAATACAATAAAACCCGGTGTTTGTTAATGGCTTTTTTCACAAATAAAAGGGGCCAATACTAGATGATAGATTTGGGCTTGGAATATGGTGAGAGAACAGGATCTCTCATTCCACAACACTTCTATGTCCCCCTTCAATCCATGTTAATCAAGGCTACCGGTTGTTTATTTTCCCTTTTCGAGCATGATTAGCAGCATCGTTACCTCGGTTTCAGCTACGATACTGTGCGCCAAATGAGGCTGCATATAAATGAATGTGTTGGGATGGGCAGCTTTTGCATCCTCCCCTAATGTCACGCTGGCTTCCCCGCTCAAGAAATGCAGGATGGCTGGTTTGGATGCGGTATGCTCGGAGAGCTCTTGCCCAGCGGCGAACTGGAACAGGATAACCCGCAAATCATCATTCTGCATCAACGTCCGGCTCAGAATACTATCAGATGGCAGTGCCTGTTCAGACGTAGTGAGACTTTCAAAATATTGATATGGTTCCATACTTGTGGACCTCCTAACCTATCGATCGGGGAATTGTATTCTAAATATTAGTGTACCGGATCAATTTGGAAAATCAAGCCATTCCAGTTATTCGATGATCTCTAAAAACTGCTTGACGACATCGGGGTCGAAATGTTTGCCAGCCTGGTCTTTTACATATCGGGTCGCATCTTCTTCCGTCCAGGCTCCGCGATACGGCCGATCCGATATAAGAGCATCCCAAACATCCACAACCGCAAAGATACGTGCTGGGAGAGGAATTTCAGTTCCTTTCAACCCGGGGGGGTAACCGGTGCCATCGAATTTCTCATGGTGGTAGTAAGGAATGGTCAGAGCCGGTTTAAGATATGGGATTTGGGAAAGCATATCGTAGGCCAGCTGCGGGTGGGTTTGCATGGTACGCAGTTCTTCCTCGTTCAAAGGTCCCTTCTTCAGCAGCACGCCATCCGGGAGTCCCATTTTGCCGATATCATGCAGCAGGGTACCGCGGCGGATATTAGCCAGTTCCGCACCGCTGAAGCCCATCCGCTTGGCCAGTTTGATGGTCAGCTCTGTTACCCGGCGGGCGTGGCCTTCCGTTTCCCGATCGCGAAGTTCCAAGGCATGGGCCCAACCTTCTAGAGTCCGGTCATAGGCTGAAATCAGCTCATCATTGGACATCTTTAAACTGCTCAGAAGGTTATCATTTTCAATTGCCACCGCAGCCTGGGTGGAGAGGGTTTTAACCAAGTTAACCCATTCATCATTCGGCGAGAGTTGATTGATGCTGAATAATTCCACCACACCGCGGATCAAACCGCGGGAGATCAGCGGGCTGACACAGTACCCCGACAGATTGGGTTGGGCGAGGCTGGGTTTGGGGTTTAAAGAGGATTCGAGAATGACCTCACGCTCGGTAATGGCTCGTTGGACAATGCGTTCATCGTAAAACTGGTCGCGGCTTTTCAGGGAGATCGAGATCAGTTCTCTTTGAGCCAGCATATCATACATTTGGGAAGCTGGATCATAAGAGAATATCCGGATGCCATCCACTCCCAACAATTTGATCAGCTGCTCCATCAGTACATCCAAAGTAAGAGAAAGATTTAAGCTGCCTGAAATGGTCTGGTCAATGGTGTGAATCGATTGCAGCACTTGCAGACGGCGTTGGGTCTGGCTGAAAAGGCTGGCCGTTTCGATGGCCACCGCCGCCTGATTGGCAAAGGCTTTCGCTTTTTGAGCGTGCTCTTCTTTGAAGGTGCCAACCTGGTCACTGTCGATGGTCAGACAACCGATCATCTTTTCACCTACGATGAGGGGAACCCCAATCCAACCCCGCACATAACCAACCTTTGAGAAATATTCAAACCTTTCATCCACCTGTGCATCGAACAAAATAATCGGCTCATGAGTCTGATGCATCTCGGAGATCAGCAAATTAGAAGCCGCATATTCCAAACCCAGGATATCATTGGTTTCAATCTGGAGACCCTGAACCGCCACAATCCGGACGATATCGCCTTCAATCAATTGAAGGCTGGCACTGGAATAATCGACTACCCGGTACAATTCAACCAAAATGTTGTCCAACACCGTGTCAATATCTAAAGTGGAGGTAAGCGCAATCGTGGTTTTGTAGAGGGCTTCAGCCTCATATCTTCGGGTTCGTTCCGCCTCTAAAAGCCGGGCATTCTGGATAGAAATGGCTGCCTGCCGGGCAAAGGTCATCAGCACACTTTTTTCATCATCGCTCCAATAGTAAGGTTCACGCTTACAGCAGGCTACTTCGGCAATAGTTTTGCCTTCATACACCAGGGGCCAAATTGAGATCGACTTGATCCCATCCGCCGAGGCACAATGATAGAGTGGATGGTCTTGTGAAAGCGACTCAACATCCGGCACGACCAATGGTTCTGACATTGCGAGCACCCCCATGTCGGGATTCTCGGTAAAGAGCTTGTCGATGGTTCGAACGAATTCTTTACCAAGACCTTCTGACCATGCGCATGCCACCGAGCCGTCCTGCGAAGGGACAAACACTGCCCCAGTCTCAATATTCAGCAGTGAGAGGACACTCTCGCCAATTACCTGGATGACCTCTTTTTCTGTCTGAGGCTGATTGAGTTTTTCACTTAATCTGGCGAGATGATTGCTCAATGCATACCTGTTTTGAATCTCAGCAAATAAATTGCCATTTGTGATAGCAATCGCAGCGTTTGAGGCTAGCGACTCCAAAAAGCGGGTCTGGGCGGCATCTAATACTTTTTTCTTATAAAATTGAACGGCACAGACGATAAATCAAGATTTCCACCCTCGTATGCCACCGCGACCTCCAGCATCTGAGCCGCTTCGTCATACAATGAGATATAAAACACATCTGGATTAATAAGATTGGTAATTTGTGCAGCAATCAATCCAATCAATTCCCCCGGATCCAATATACGGCTGGTCGTCATGGTGGCTTCATTCAGCAGGGTCAGCTGAAGAGCCTGATTTTCCACCTCTCCAATGTATTCCGCCCGTTCCATTGCCGTCGCAAGGTGGTCCGCAATCGTAATCAGTAGAATTTCATCTTCTTCACTGAAACTGTCAACTTCTTTTCGTTCGGCGTTCAGTACGCCCATTATCCGGTCTCCGGCCTGGATTGGCACGCACAATTCCGAGCGAAGTGCGGGGTCTGATTGGATATAAGCTGGAAATTCGCTCACATCAGCAATTCGCAGCGGAGTGCCGGTTTGAAAGACTGTTCCAGTGACACCTTCCCCAGGTCGGAACACTTGATTAAAATGCTCAGGCGCTAAACCTCGATACGATGGATGCACCCGCAATACACCAGCGGAAGGATCGAGGAGCAGCGCCCCAAAATGATCGGAATAAATGTTTGTGGCAATGATTTCTGTAATTTGTTCCAGCAGGGTATCTAAATCTTCTTGGTCAGCGCTAATTCCTGCAATCTGGTTCAGCAGCTTGAGATCATTGAGCTGTTTTGAGATCTTGTCCTCGGTCTTCTTTCGGTCTGTGATATCTTCTAAAGAGCCTTCAACATAGATCAAATTTCCAGCTTCATCATACGTGCCTTTAATATTCTCTTTAAAGTAAACCACCTCTCCCAGAGAATTTTTCCACCCTGTTTCAAGACCAATCACCGAACCCTCTTGCTTGACTTGTTCGATCAGTTGGTCGCGGTCATACATCGGTTTTAGTCCCACCTCACCAAAAACGAGCGCTTCAATCGGCTTTTCATCCCCAATCTGAAGCTGTTTCATCAAAACAGGATTGGTGAGCAAAAAACGACCGTCTGGAGCAATGCGGTAGATACCGATCGGCAAATTATCAATCAAACTTCTGTAGTTGTCCTCTTTTTCCTTGAGCTCCCTCACCAGGTGAGTATTGGTCAGCGCAGCCGAGATGTAATTGGCAAACGCTTTCATCACAGGTAAATCGTCCGGGGATAAATCCGGACCCGCAACATTCAGAACCCCAATCACATGGTTGTGATTAATCAGCGGACAATAAATTCCTGGGTCATTGCCAAAAGCTTCTGAAACCCGGGCAATAAAACTGTCCTCTGAAATGGGAAGCATCTGCCGAACAACCGCCTTGGTATCCGGTGTGAAAACTGCCTCACCTGTTTCAAGAACCCGCCGGTAAACATCCACCTGATCGATATGGATGGAGTAGTTTTTGGAACTGCGTCCGAAGAGAGATTCTAATTTAGCCAGGATACGTCCGCGGCCAGGTTGAGCAATGGTATGAAAAATAAGATTCTTTTTTTCCTGATCTAATAATGAAACCCCGCCCCGCAAGCCCATTTCCTGGATTTGCTCCTGGAAAACATGGTAAATATTCTCCTCAAAACCGATCAATTGGGGATCTAACGCTGCAGCTGCATTCAATGCATCGATAAGTTTTTGTTGTGTGGACTGAACGGGGGCATCGGCATCCAATGGAAATTCAGCTACGCCGATACTGACTGTACAACCCCCATTATGTGCGCCCAAAAATTTGGCTTCAATACTTTTTCTAATCCGCTCCGCAAGATCTTGTCCACCAATCTGAGTGGTGTGAGGCAAGATTACACCAAATTCTTCTCCCCCAATGCGTGCCACCAGATCCGGCTGCCTGACATTACCCGATATCAATTGGGCAATGGTTTTGAGATGTTCATCCCCTTGGCTGTGGCCATAGGTATCATTGAACTGTTTAAAATCATCGATATCGACCATTAATAGGGTTAGAGAATAACTATAGCGCTTGGCACGTTGTATTTCTTCACTCAAAAGCTCATCGAAAGCCCGCCGGTTGAGTAAACCTGTCAGACCATCAGTTCGGGCCATACGAGCCATTTCTGCTAACAGTTGGGCATTCTTAATCGCAATCGCAGCATGCGCACCTAACAATTCGAGAAGTTCTAAATCGTCCGGGTTATAGGCTTCCGGCTGGTAAGATTGGGCGGATAGCATGCCGATAATCTTATCAGAGGTATACAGGGGTACCGCAACCAAAGAACGGACCTGATCTTTATGGCCAAAATGGTGCGCTTCAAAGTCATCTTCCTGGATCAAATCGTGAATCATAATCGACTTTCCACTCCGGATCACTTTTCCACTCAGTCCGCTTTCCACCGGGACACGCACCGTTTCATTCAACCCGCCCTTATCAATCAGATAAACCCCATCGATGAATTTCTCAGAAGCATCCAGCAAGGTGATGACAAAAGCTTCGCATGGCATTAGCTGATCCGCCGCATGGTGGATGGACCGGTAGATTTTTTGCAGATCTGCACTTGCCTTGATCATCTCCTGGGAAACCTGATAAAGGATCGACCTGCGCTTTATCGACTGGTTGGCGAACTCGTACAGCATCGCATTTTCCAGGGCCGCGGAAACATAATCCGCAAAAGTCATTGCAATCTGGACATGATCTTCCGTGAAATAATCCTCTTGTTCGCTGTCGATGGCCATCATCCCAATGATTTGATCGTTTTCCAGCAAAGGAACTCCGAGCCAGGATTTTATCCGGTTATGGGGATAGTTTTTAAAATTAGAATAAACAGCTGGGGCATTCCCTAAAACATAGGGACGCCCTTCCATTACCACTTTGGTATTGGGGTTATTCCCCGGAATCGGGAAGCGAAAACCGATCACATCTTCGGAAATTTCCCACCCACTTCCTCCAACAACCTCCAAAGAACTGGCATTCTCCAATAAAAGAACGGAGGCAGAATCATGAGGGATGATTTTTTTCAATTCCTCCAAGATTTTTTCAATCGTCTCTTGAAAGTCCAAGGAAGAAACAATTGAGGTTCCCGCTTGCTGAATAATTTCAATCTCCCTGACGCGCTTGTGCTCTGTTTCAAAAGCTTCCTTGAAACGGGTAAAAATAGCCAGCAGGAGGCTGATCATGATCATCAGCGCACTGTACGCCAGCGCCAAACCAGAATCAAAATCCTCGACCCAGGGCGAAATATAATAGATCAGCGGCGGGCCAAAAACCAGAAGACTGATGGTGATCCAGCGGCGTGAGATGATCATAAAGGTGAGCACCAGAGCGGCAAAATAATACAGTATAAACACGGTATCCAAACCGCTTTCCAAGGTTTCGATCAGGCCAAACACATACAAGAAAAAAACCATGAAATACCTGGCTAACTGAAGTTTTTTCCACCGGATTAACAGCAAACCGATCCCCAACAGGGTGAAGGTCAATAACAATTCAAGCCGGATGGGACCAAACGGACGACCATAAAAGGACAAGATAAGGATAAACAAGCTGGTCAGTACAAGGACAAGGACAGATGCCAGCAGAATCGAACGGATGACATATTCCTGCTGTTCTTTGTCATTACCAAATGATTTTGGAAAACGGAGTTCTTGCCAATACTGCAGTATATTTTTCATTGGGCATACCCAGATATATCCATATTATATCGAAGTATGCAGGCTCACAACCTATTAGTTTTGTAATGATTTTGTACTATTGGGTACGGCTTTCGTGCAAGATGATTGGTTTGTTTGTGGTGGGATGGTGGATCACTTGAATTTTTGCATTGTATGCCTGGCTGATGATGTCCTCCGTCAAGACCTCCTCAGGTTGACCGGAGGCAAAAATTCGGCCATCCAGCATCAGCACCGCTCGATCTGCAAACTGAGAGACCAGGTTGAGGTCATGCAGCACCATCAGGACAGCCAACTTTTGTTTAGCAACCTGATCCCGCACCAAGGAGAGGATGGTGCCCTGGTGCTGCAGGTCCAGATGGTTGGTCGGTTCATCGAGCACCAAGAGCGGGGTGTGTTGGGCCAATGCCCTGGCGAGCATCACCCGCTGCTGCTCCCCACCAGATAATTCTGCAATCCTTCTCTGGGCAAGTACGGCTGTATTGGTATCCTCCATCGATTGGTGGACGATCCCCTGGTCGGTCTTGGTAGGTTTCCCCAACCAGGACATATAGGCCGTTCTGCCCATCATCACGACTTGTTCCACGGTAAATGCCCCCCCGACATAGGACACCTGAGGCACTACAGCCAGAATCCGGGCGCGTTCCATTGGTCTGAGAGCTAACAAATCGTCCTGATTAAAGGTCACCGAACCGGCTGCCGCCTCCGCGACACCGCTGATACCGCGCACCAGAGAAGTTTTTCCAGCGCCATTCGGACCGATCAGTGCCACGATCTCCCCAGGCGCCACCTGGAGTGAAACCCCGCACACCACCTGGATATCGCCGTACTGGATTGTCAAGTCACGGATAGTAAGCATTTACCAGAACACCTCCGTTTTAGCTCTCCGCAAAATCCAGAGAAAGAAAGGTGCGCCAGCTAACGCAGTGATGATTCCCACCGGAAGCACCCGGGGAGCCATCACCCAGCGGGCCACCACATCCGCGGCCAGCAGCGCTGTCCCCCCAGCCAAGATCGATAAGGGGAGAAGTTTGCGGTAGTCCGGTCCTGTCACCAACCTGAGCACATGCGGGACGATCAAGCCAATGAAGCCAATCACCCCCGAAAAGGATACTGCGACAGCCGTTACAATCGAGGCGACAATGATGATGATCGTCTTCGCTCGCTCCACGGAAAGCCCCAACTGCTGGGCTTGTTCTTCTCCAAATTGGAGCAGGTTGAGCGGGTGCCCCAACAGTGACAGCACCCCCATGCCCACCACCAGATAGGGCAGTGCCGCCAGAACCGGATTCCAGCCTGCCATCGGGGTTCCACCGAGCAAAAAGGAGATTGCCCGGTAGATCTGGTCATCGGAGTTGAGCATTAAGAAGGATGTCAGCGCAGAGGCAAATGCCCCAACCGCGACCCCAGCCAAAATTAGAGTGGTGAGCGGGACCATATTGCCGATCTTGGCAAGGTAATACACCACTACCACGGTCAGAATAGCCCCTGCAAAGGCCGAGAGCGGAATGAGATAAAATCCGAGCAGATCCTGCGGCCAATAGATCGAAAGGGCTGCCACAGCACCCAAACCTGCCCCAGAAGCAACCCCGATCAGGTAGGGATCAGCCAGCGGGTTGCGGAACAATCCCTGGTAAGCTGCGCCGCTGGAAGCCAGGGCTGCCCCGGTCATCATAATTAAAACCGCGTGCGGCAGCCGGATGCTGAGGAGAATAGCCTCAAAATGAGCTGGCCAATCACCGGGAACGGCAACCCCCGAAACCTTGCCAAGGAGAATCTTCAGCAAGGTTTCAGGAGGAATAAAAACCGCACCTACTGCTATATTGATCACGAAGAACAGCAGCAATAATGAGAGATTAATTACCCATGGCGAAAATCTCTTCTTTTTTACTTCAGCCATACCGCCCGCCTAAACCATCAAACGATAGCAAGTTTTTGTCTTACTCAAACAGTTCTGGGTGGATCAGATGAGCCAATTCTTCCAATCCATCCACCAAGCGCGGCCCAGGCCGGCTGGCCATATCATCGTTGAATGGATAAACCTGCCCGTTTTGGACCGCGTTGATCGCTTCCCAGCCTGGGCGGGCAGCCACATCTTCCGGCGTGACACCCCAAATCGAATCACCCAGGATGATCACATCCGGATTCTTGGCGATTAAATCTTCCGCACTAACCTGCACCCAGGCCCCCTCAAATTCTGCCCCAAGGTTGCTGCCACCGGCCATGGCGATCAAGGTGTCGATAAAGGTGCCTTTACCCGAAGTCCAAGGGGCCGTCGGTTCGGTGCTGTCTAATTCATAGAACGCCAATGGGGTTGTTTCCGCACCAGCCACGGCTTCTACCACTGCATTGACTCGAGTCTGCAACCCCTCGATCAGTTCTTCCGTTTGGCTTTCGGTTCCCGTCAGCTGAGCCGCTCTGCGCAGCATCTCATAAACACCCTCAAATTCTACCGGGTTTTCCAACAAGAAAACGGTTATTCCCAGGTCCTCCATCGCCTGCACCTGTTCAGCGGTGGTGATCGGTGCCGCCAGGACCAAATCGGGTTCAAGCGCCAGAATCGCCTCTGTGTTCAACTCCCCAAAGCTGCCGCCGATGCTCGGGAGCGAGACAGCCTCTTCCGGATAATTGGAGAAATCATCCCGTCCAACCACCTGGTCTCCTGCGCCAATTGCAAACAGAATCTCCGTAATGGAGGGAGCCAGGGAGACAATCCTCTGCGCCGGCTGTGCCAAAGTCACTTCGCGTCCAAGGCTATCCACCAGGGTAATTTCAGTCGAAGGCTCTTCCGCTTCCACCGCCTCAGTTGGTTCCTCACCCATCGGCTCGTTTTCCTGAACTTCTGCTTCCTGGCTGGCAGGTGCCTGGTTTTCCAGCTGGTTCTGTACTGTGTTCTCCCCCTGGGTACCGCCGCAGGCTGACAGAAGAAACGCTGACAGTAACACCACAAACCCAACAATGATTAAATTCCGTTTCATAAGATAAAACCTCCTCATGGTTAAAAAAATAAACCTGCCTCGTTGGCAGGTTTTCTTACAATTTTTTGAAGCCTTATGAAGTGCTTCGTTGTTCCTATCCCTGGCCACGAGAGATGCACTTTCAAGCCCGAATCAGGCTTGATCATGGAACTTGATTGCAGCGGGCGACCTGGCTTTCCTCATTTCGAGGATTACAGTTGCGGGACAGCACCGGACTTCCACTGGGTTTTACCAGCAGGCACCGGTTTCGCCTTGAACTAATATTGTGCGTTCTGCCTTCCCTTCCGGGGGTTCAGGCACTGCAACCAAAACTATTCAGTTGTTAAGGTGGAGCCATTTTATCACGGACAAAAGTCCATGACAAGGAACTTTATGGGTGGAACCAGAAAAAGTCATTTTCTAGCAAAGGTTGCCGGATATTATTTAAATTACTGGCACTGATCCGTGTTTTTCCTTTCAGGATTGTAATTAATAATTAATCACAAATAAGCTGGCCGTTAAAAATTAGGATATATAATAGTTGGTACAAGAAACTAACTTTAAATCAACCTCATACCGATTAACAAGAGTTGAATTGTAAAATAGGGTGATTAATCATGAATCAACTGACTATTAATGAAACTAATCTGGAAGGTCGATTATCTTTTACACTTCGCGAGGATAATACTCGCCCTTGGTGGCGAGATCTGGATTTAGACGGTCGACCTCTATATCGAATTGGCAATATTTGTGATACTTGTGCAGCCATGTTTCAAAAGCAAGATGATGCTACATTGCCGTTAACACCATCAGAACTTTCTGCTTTATTTCGTTCAGGTCTAGATGGGATTCCCCAAAACGTTGTAGATACAATCGCATCTATCCTGCCAAAAGGTTCCTATCACTTTAACCTGCTCAACATAAAACCAGCTTTGATCAAGTTTCGAAGACAAGAGCATTATCTTTGGGAAAACAGCCGACCTGTTAAAGTTCCGAAGGACTGGTTACCTAAAGCGGAAGTCATTAACCCATGGTGGTTCGCACAACCAGACCATAACCCAGGGTTTCAAAAAGGGAAATTATATGAAGCTGCACTCCCGCTAGTAAGCGAGAAATATCTTAAACGCTATGAAATTAAAAAGTATTTTTCTGCGATCAAAAAGAAAAAATTAATCCCAACCGCATTGGCTCTCTCGGTTGTCGATGTAAGATATGTCTCTGCTAGAGCCTTCGATTGGCGTCTGATTCATTTTATTTTGGATGGGCATCATAAAATGATGGCGGCAAGTAAGGCTGGTAAAGCAATCACTTTACTGTCTTTTCTAAACGTTGACGAATCTTTTGCACCAAAGGAATGGATCGATAGGACATTACAAATTCGATATAAATAAAGACACAAAAAGAAAGCCCAACACAAGGCAATGCGGTAGGTCAGATTGCCCCCATCAAACAAGTTAATATATCGTGACATCCAATGAATTGCCAAACTCCCCCAAGCTCAACTTACAGAATGTTAGCTCTCATCCGGATATAGGATCACAATCAGGCGTTTGGGTCCATGAACACCCACCACCAGGGTTTGCTCGATATCAGCCGTTTTGCTGGGACCGCTGACCAGCACCAGATTGGATGGAAAAGTTTCAGGGCGATTTCCAACCCAATCAAAGATGCTTGGGAGGATGCGGGATTCCGGCAGCAGGACGATATGGACAGGCGGCAGCAAGCTTGTCAGTCGGGATTGAGTGGGACCCGGTACCAGCACTACCGAACCGGTTTCAGCTAAAGCAAACACCGCGCTGGTCAGACCGGCATCTGCCTCAGCACACCAACTGCGGAAATCTTGCGACTCCCCCGCAAACTGCCAGCGCTGATTTGGAAAAACTTCCACCAGATGAGCTGAATCTAGGGGTGGTTCTCGGTTGGCAGCGACTTTTTGGATTTGGAGGTGCTCGAAGATTTCTCTTAACCTGTCAAATCCCTGGTTTATGTCCTGTACCCGATGCACTTCTCCCTTGGCAGCGCGGAGGCGTTCCGTAAATAAGGCTGGCAGGTCAGGGAAAGCGCGCAGGTGCGACCCAACCACCCCGATTTTGGGGTTTGTTCTCGGTAGGCAGGAAAGAATCTCGTCTCTATTGGTCATCACTCGTCTCCAATGTATTCCAAAGTTCATGAAACGATTTACCCGCAATTACAGGAAAGTTTTCGAACCCTTTAAATTTCAACCCAAAAAGCTGCATTAATAACTGGCCCAGTCTACCCAGCTTGAAGAGAATATTCATCCTCCTGGGTTTTGTCATCAGGTTAGCGGTTAATCGTTCCGTGAACACTTCAGGCCGGTGTATCAATCCCTGTTCCACCGAATCAGCCCGAAGTGCAACCAGCATTCTCGGCAGGTCGATCTTTACCGGACACACCTCGAGGCAGGCACCGCACAGGGTGCTGGCCTGTGGCAACCCGGGGTAATTTTCCAAACCAAACAGCAGCGGAGAGATGACTGCTCCAATCGGTCCGCTGTATGGGCTGTGGTAGGCGTGCCCACCGGCCTGCTTATACACCGGACAAACGCTCAGGCAAGC
>JARROY010000086.1:0-13722 GCA_037383445.1 Anaerolineales bacterium
AACTAAACCCCATTTTCCTTGCTCTTCTTCGGAAAAATTTGCTTTAAATTCTGGTATCTTATTGTCCATTTTTAATTTCTCTTTTCACTAATGTTCTTCTCCAAACCCATAGACCCCGAGCCGGCTCTCTAGGCGGGCTAATTGTTTGTGTTCTCCTGTTCGTTGTACCTTTACTTTCGTAGTTGAGAAAACTAAATCACCAGCCTCATTGGTAAGCGTTTGAAGAAGGTCTGCTGGATTCGCACCTCTACCTTCTGCGTATCTTCCATAAGCGGTATGACCCTGCCCAAATGGAATTCCAATTGTATCTGGCCGAATTCCTGGATAAAGGTACACGGAAGCCTCAATTTCTCCTGCTTCTGAAATTATTTTGACGATGTCATCATCTTGGATTCCCAATTCCTCTGCCGTATGGGGATGTATTTCAACCCACGTGTTCCACATAACTGTTGTGGTTGGATCTGGAGTTTCTTGCAACCAGGGTTTGTTAGCTCCTTTATCGGCCAGAATGGGAGAGATAAAAGGCACGAGGAAGAACTCCCCATCGCCCTGGTATTCTGGGTCTTCAGTATTGAGGTCAATTGTTGCCGGCGAAAAAGGGATGGTTGTTTTTTGTTCTTTGCTCCACCATCCCCCGAACTGCTGGAATTGTGCTGAAAATGTTTTAATGTCACCAGCACGGATCAGGGAATTGTCTTGTCCTAGCAGGGTGGATAATTTGGATTGTATATAAGCTACCTCATCTTCATAAGGAAGGGATTCCTGAACTTTTCCCCCAACTACTTTTGCACTTGCTAAAAGCACATCGGCAGTGGATCGGGTATCATAAAATGGTACCACTACAGGTTGAGCACCCGAGAGTGTTGATTTTTCAGTTCCTGCCCTGACATGTTGATATCCCCAAGATTCAAGCCCTGCATGATCTGGCAAAATATAATCTGATTTCAGGGCTGTTTCGTCTGGGAAGGTTGCGAAAGAAATTATCAGGTCTACGTTTCCAAGAGCCTCTTCAAAACCGAATGATTTTGGCAGTTCGAAGAGGGGGTTGACGCCGTGGATGAATAAAACTTTTGTATCCCCAGAGTTCAGTTTGCTCACAAGGTTTTTCAAATCCGCAGCATTTGAAAATGAAGTAGGTGTATTCATGATCGCGGGTTCTGCTGAAAAGAAAATCCCACCAGGGCGTCCAATGTTTTCTGCTAATTGATTCAGGGCTAGGATTGATTTAGCATTTGTTAGACCAGATTTTTGTCCCAATGCCCAACTGCCAGGGAGCGCAAGAGGAAATTCAGCATCAGAAAATCGAGAAGCAATTGCCTTCAATTTTTCCAAATCCACCCCTGCCTTGTCTGCGAGAGTAGCAGCATCCACGTTTGTATAATATTCGGGAAGGGAACCTTTCGCTTCCGCCGCCAGCCTACCAAGGGCTAGCGCGGCAAAAGTTTCGGTCCCTGGAAGGATCGGAATCCATTCATCTGCAACTGCTGCTGTCTGAGACATGCGAGATTCAAATTGAACAAGATAACCCCTTTTTCCCTTCGTACCTGCTTTTCTCAAATTTGAGTATTGTCGAGTAAATGCTACTGGAGAAATCCATGTTTCTAAAAAATAGCCCCAAACGAAACAACCATATCAGAATTTCCCAAATCAAAGAATAGATTGTTCGACTGACCAAAGATTTCTTCAACCGCTAATTTTAATGTATGCCTCCCCTCAAATAAGCTGAGAGCGCCAAATCTTAGAGGGGCGGGTGCGCCGATTGCAGATGCTAACTCACTCACAAGATCAAATAAATGATCATGGGTTTCCCCTAACAAGAAAGCGATTTCATTTGGTTGGTAGTCGGTCAGTCCTTTGCTTACAACACCAATTGCCTCTTCCCAAGTAATTTGATCTTGGGAGAGGGTTCCTTTCCTATCCTGGGAAACTGGAAATTCAATCCTGTCAGGATTATACAGACCATGAAGGGTGGCTTGACCACGCGCACAAGTTTTTCCCAAATTAACGGGATGGTTCGGATTACCTTCCACTTTTATTGCTCTACCCTGGAAGGTGCGAACAACTAAACCACATCCAGCAGAGCATTCCATACAAGTAGTGGCATAATGAGTGCTTTCTCCATTGTAAGTATATTCAGGCATTTTGGCATAGGGTTCTCTAACTACATATCTCGAAGCTGGACCACAACCAGTTAATACTGCCGTCGTAGCCGCCCCCGCCCCTGCCAATTTTAGGAAATCACGCCTAGTAAATTTTGGATCAATCATTCAAATTCCTTCCTCGCCTAATTATGGCAGGTTGTGCAATCGGTAAGTTTAGTAATTAGTGCTTCGTCTTCCCCTGCTCTCTCAAGATGGCAATTTAAACACCAACCCATATTTATCTCTTGATACTGTTCTGCGACTGTCATTTCACTAATTTCGCCGTGGCAAGTTTCACAATTTATACTCGCAGCGATATGAGGGCGGTGATTAAATTTTACAAAATCGGGGACAATTGCTACTGGAACCCAAGGAATAGATTCCCCACTTTCAACATAATTCTTTAGTTTAGCAAGTTCAGGTGTTTGTTTTTCTATCTGTTGATGGCACCCCCAACATTTCGATTGGGTTGGTAGTCCAGAAGTTCTGCCTTTCCAAGCACCCGGGTGGCAATAAAGGCATTGAACTCCAAGCCCAACGTGCCTGTTATGAGGAAATTCTATGGGCTGATCAGGAGAAACTTGAGTTTGGGCAACGACCCATCCCGCGCCACCGATGATTGTCAATATTACGATTATAAAAATCACTCTAATAATTGGAAGTTTTATTAATTCTTTGAGCTTAGCGCCCATTCTTCACTCCTCGAAGGCCTTTGGTGATATTGGTTATTCTGATTTAAAAGAATTGGCAGGCTTTTGGTATTGTGTCATCCCTGTGACACGTATTGCTGCTGCTCTAAGAGAAAACACAAAATTAGTTATACCACAATTTTAGGCATGAATTATAATGCAAATCCAACTATTTTTGGTATAATTCACTTGTTTTGTCTAAATTAATCTAAAAATTTTCAAAGAAAGAAATTTGACCTTAACATAGACAAAATAATATTGGCATCAAGGAATAGGGTCTTGCCTTTTCGTTGTCACAATTTTACGGATAGAGGATGAAGTATGAAACAAATATCTATTGTAGTAGTCCTAATTTTGGTTTCTTCGGTTTTGGTATATTTTGGTTTGACTTCACTCGGTTTGCTACCGGCGGAAGCCAGTGCTCAAGCTGAAACAATAGATTGGTTATTAAATATTGAACTTATCGCAATATCATTTTTATTTTCAATAATTGTCGTTCCTCTCATTTATAGCCTGGTCGTATTTCGTCGTAAGCCTGGGGAAGAAGGGGAGGGGGAAGATATATCAGGCAATACAAAAATTGAGATTATTTGGACTCTAATTCCTTTATTAATTGTGCTTGGGTTGGCTTACCTTGGTGCTTGGTCGCTTGGAGATGCACTAAAAGTTGACCCGCAAGCAATGGTAGTGGAAGTTACAGCATTTCAGTGGGGTTGGAAATTTTATTACCCCGAATATGGATTGACCACAACAGAACTTCATATCCCTGTGGACAAGCAGATTTTGTTTGAAATGGAATCCCAGGATGTAATCCATTCTTTTTGGGTTCCTGAATTCAGATTGAAACAAGATGTTGTCCCGGGGCGAACGACAGAGGTTAGAATTACTCCAATAGAACAAGGCAACTTTACCTTAAGGTGTGCCGAACTATGTGGTACATCTCACTCGTATATGAATGCACCAGTAGTGGTAGTCTCAGCTGATGAATTTGAAAATTGGGCTCAGGAACAAATCGCCCTTATACCGGAAGATACTGGACCAAACGCAGATCGTGGGGAGATCTTGGCAAATCAAAATGGTTGCGTTGCTTGCCATTCCTGGGACGGAAGTGTCCTGGTTGGACCGACTTGGAAAGGCTTGTTCGGGTCGGAAGTCGAATTGGCAGATGGTACTACTGTGGTTGCAGATGAAGAATATATCAAGGAATCAATTTTGGAACCAAATGCTAAGATAGTTGCTGGGTTTCCGCAGAATGCCATGCCTCAATACACATTGTCTGTTGGAGAAGTTGCAGACTTGATTGAATTTATTAAAACTTTGCAATAAACCGATTTCGGAGGAGTTGAATGAAAAAAGTTCTTAGTATTGGCCTCATAAGAGGATTGGTTTTTCAAATGTTTGGCACATTAATTGGTGCGGGGTTGGTTTCTGGGATACGAGCTCTTATGGGACTCACCGTTTGGAAAACAGATCAGGTAACCTTTGGTTTTTCCGAAGGAGCATGGGTGGTTGGGGCTTTATTTGGTGTATTTGCTTTTTTATATGGAACAAGGGTCCTCGATGATTGGATTAGTTGGGCAAAAGGGCGTTCGACTCCTGAGCACCATGAAGATCCCCCTGGCATTATCAGGTATTTTGGCCCTTCATTAGATCATAAAGTTATTGGTGTCCAATATACAGTGACTGCGATATTGCTAATGGGTATCGGTGGCGTATTCGCTCTAATCTTTAGAACTGAACTTGCGGAATCGGGTTTACAAGTCCTGACCAAATATTTTGAACTGATCGATCCTTCGGCTGGCGCAGATGCCATTCGAGTTCAAGCTCTCAATCTTTATAATACCTTGATGAGTTTGCATGGAATATTGATGATTGTTTCAATTTTGCTTGGGATCGCTGGCATGATGAACTATCTTGTTCCATTGATGATTGGGGCGGATGACATGGCTTTCCCAAGATTAAATGCCTTCTCTTTTTGGATAGCACCCCCAGCTGCTGTTGTTTTGTTGAGCAGCTTGGCTTTGGGTGGGTTTGATACCGGTTGGACTGGATATCCGCCGCTATCGGCCAGGGCTCCTGTGGGAATGCAAATGTTCTTCGTGGGGGTATTCATCGCAGGATGGTCATCGATTTTGGGTGGTTTGAACCTTATTGCTACTGTACTAAGGCTGCGTGCCAAAGGAATGACATCCTTTAGAATGCCGATTTTTGTTTGGGCAGCAGTCGCGACCTCACTTATTTCATTAACTGCAACGCAATTAATTGGTTTATCATTTCAACTTGTGATGTTTCAACGTCTGTTCGGATTGGGATTTTTCGATCCAACAAAAGGCGGCAACCCGATTTTATTCCAGCATCTTTTTTGGTTTTATTCTCACCCGGCAGTATACGTATTTGTCCTTCCAGGGCTTGGAATTATCTCCGAACTTCTTCCCGTTTTTGTTCGAAAGCCTTTGTTTGGGTACAAATGGGTTGCAATGTCCTCGCTCGGGATTGCCTTAGTTGGTTTTTTGGTTTGGGCACATCACATGTTCACTTCTGGTATGAATGAATATTTGCGTGTTCCTTTTATGTATAGTACTTTATTGGTTGCAGTGCCAACAGGGGTTAAATTTTTCTCATGGATAGCAACCATTTGGAAAGGGAAGATTGAAACACCAACTCCTATGTTGTTTGTTTTGGGTGGGTTAGTTGTTTTCTTGATCGGTGGTTTAACTGGTCCACCGAATGCCACTGTATCTACTGATCTTCATTTGCACGACACATATTTTATCGTCGGTCACTTCCACGATACTATGTTTGGAGGGTATATTTTCCCATTCTTTGCTGCCTTATATTATTGGTACCCAAAGGTAACAGGCCGAAAGTTGAACGAGACCCTTGGCAAAATCCATTTTTGGATTATGACCCCATCATTTATAATGCTAACTTTACTTATGATGCGGGTAGGTCTATTAGGAATGCGGAGAAGAATTGCAGATTATGACGCGGCTCTTGGGTTTGATTTCTCGCATTTATTGATGACAATCTTTGCTTATCTAATCTTCATCTCTGTTGTCATATTCATATATAACGCTATCAGAAGCGCTAAAAAAGGCGAGATTGCCACTGGCAATGTTTGGCGATCGCGTTCTCCGGAATGGCTGGCGCCTTCCCCGTTGCCGGCTCACAATTACGAGCGTCCAATTGAGGTTGTTGGTGAGCCATATGATTATGCTAAACCTGGTTCAACCTATGTAAAATATATTGATTAGGTAAGGGAAATTTAATGAAACACGTTGACAAAAAAGCTGATTTTCAATTTGGACTGAGTATATTTATTCTGCTCGCATTTCTTACGGTTGCTGAGTATTTTGTAGCAATCGAATTTAGCTCAACTTTTATTTTACTTCTTATTGCGTTGAGTAAGGCTGGCCTCGTGTTGTATTATTATATGCACATCCGAAGGCTGTTTGTAGAAGACACCCAAGAGGATAAGCATAGTTTTACTTATAAGACCAACACCAATCGTGTTGGTCTATGGTTATTTCTTCTCTCAGATTCGTTTGTTTTTGGCGGATTATTGGTAATTCGCTTTGGTTTGTTAGGTTTATCCAGGCCTGAGTTGCTCCAATTATTAGGACTTGCAGTAACCTCTATCCTCTTGATTTCATCGTTTTTTATGAATCGTGCTGAAATTGCTATGTCCTATGGGGATAGAAAAAATTTCTTGGTGAGTCTTTCAATAACGATACTCCTTGGAGTATTATTTTTAGCGGGTGTTGTGGGGGTAGAATGGCAATTAGCTCCATTCGGTCCAGCAGATGGACCTCAGGGGGCTGTATTTTACATCATGACTGGCTTCCACGCATTTCACGTTCTTACTGGTGTCATTTTCTTGCTTGTTGTGCTTAGAAATGGATTTAAGAATGTTTATACCGCTGAAAAGCATTGGGCTGTTGAAGCCTCGGCAGTTTATTGGCACTTTGTGGATGTTGTTTGGATTATTTTCTATCCTGCCTTATACTTGATAGGAAAAGCTCTGCAATAGATATCGCCAAAAAATAGGAATCTAAAATGGTAAAACGGTCTCTTGTCATAGGTGGTGTCATTCTGGTGGTAGCCATCGGATTAGGGATCTTTCTTGGTTTTCTTCAAGAATATGCTTTCAACGGTGTCGTTTATGAAAACCCAAAACCAGCACCGCAAATCATTTTAAATGGCTCGGACGATGCTCAGTTTAATCTAAAATCACTATCCGATAAAATTGTTCTAATCTTCTTTGGTTACACTTCATGTCCAGATGTTTGCCCATCAACGCTTTCAGACATGAAAAGAGTTACTAAATTATTAGGAGATGATGCGGATTCTGTTCAGGTAATTTTTATTACTGTTGATCCCGACCGAGACACGGTTGAAAAGCTAAACAGTTATCTGTCGTTATTCGATCCTAAGTTTCTAGGATTGACTGGTTCTGTTAATGATTTGGAGAAAGTCTGGGATGAGTATGGCGTTTATAGAGAGGTCGACACCTCATCAAAAACTGCTGCAGGATATCTGGTAAATCATTCATCTAGATTGTATCTCATAGATCAAAAAGGAAGATTGTTTCTCACTTATGGATATGGCACTTCACCAGAATCTATAGCTGAGGATATTGAATATCTGATAAGCAATTAATTAAATTGGGGAACAATAATGAATAAAAATAAAAGTTTGTTATTTGGGTATATCATCCTGTTTACTTTAATGATTAGCGGGTGCTTTAATCAAAAGCAGGTCATAAATGTAGAGGACGCTTGGTTCGATTGCTTCTGCTGTCGAAATTCACAAAACTAGCATGGTGGATGGTGTGATGAAGATGGAACGACAATTTTCTCTACCTGTTCCAAGAGAGGAAAAGGTAATATTCAAACCGGGAGGTTTGCATGTTATGTTGATCGGTTTGAATGAAGATTTAAAGGTGGGTGATACATTTAATATTACCTTGACCTTTGAACAACATGATGATGTTAGTTTGGATGTTTTGGTTCGGGAACCCTAGTAAGTATTATGTCTTATATAGGAAGGATTCTTGTTCGGGTTGTTTTAGCGCTTACGATTGGCCTCGTTTCTGGGTTCGCGATTAGTGAAATATCTTATCTAATTCTGAAGGAAGATAGCCGAGCGCCGGAGATCGTCGATTTAATAATTCCTGAAGGAACTTCAGAAGCGGTGGCGAAAGGTCTAGCGCCTCCATCAATTCCTGAGGGGATGAGATTTGTTGTCGGAGATACACTTGTTGTCCATAATAATGATTCTGTGGATCACCAATTGGGTCCGCTATGGATCCCGCCTGGAAGCATAGCCTCAATGGTGCTTGACCGAGAACAAAACTTTATTTTTGCCTGTTCATTTCAACCTTCGAACTATTTTGGTTTGGATGTCCGTGAACCCGTTACTATTTGGACTCGTCTTGGGGGAATCATGTTTTCCGGAATTCCCCTCGGAGCGATTTTAGCTTTGTATAGCTTTATCATGTGGCCAATTTCACGGCACGACGAGGATAGCAATGCTAATAAAAAAGATCTTTAGCAGAGAATGGATCATAACCACAATTCTTGTTGTTTTCGGTGTCGGCTTGTGTATCCGATTAGGAATTTGGCAGTTAGATCGCTTAGAACAGAGAAGGGCTTTCAATAGTCATGTTGAAGCGATGTGGAATGCGCCACCTGTAAAAATCCCTGACGATGTTTCTAGTATCCAACTCAAAGACATGGAATATCGATCTGTAATTGCTCAAGGTGTATACGACTTTAGTTCACAAGTGGCGTTAAGAAATCAATATTCGCAAGATCGATATGGCTATCATTTATTGACCCCCTTAGTGGTAGGGGAGGGGACCGCCGTTATTGTTGATCGTGGGTGGATTCCTTCTGAGGGAAATGACAATCCAAGCAATTGGACGGTTTACAATAAAAATGCTGATACTGAAATTTCTGGCATTATACGATTAGGACAATCCAAGCCTGATGTTGGAGGAAGACCTGATCCTACACTTGCTCCTGATCAAGATGGATTAATGTTTTGGAATAATGTTAATCTTGTTCGTTTGCAAAACCAAATGTCTTATAATCTTTTGGATATTTATATTCAATTGGACCCAGTGCCAGCGAATACTACTTTACCCATCCCTTTCCAGCCTGAAATAGAATTAACAGAAGGCCCTCACTTGGGTTATGCCGGACAGTGGTTTACTTTTGCGTTAATTTTGGCTGCCGGTTATCCATATTACATTTTTAGGAAAGAAAATCAGACATGAGCAAAAAGGTTTTTCGAGTTTATAGTTGGTTTTTAGTCGGATATAACATTATCGTGATTATGTGGGGAGCGGTTGTTCGTGCTACTGGATCAGGGGCTGGATGCGGAAATCATTGGCCTTTATGTAATGGGGAAATCGTCCCTCAGTTAGAGAGAATAGAAACAAAAATCGAACTTTTCCATCGTTTAACCACCTCACTGGATGGATTATTAGTTATCATCCTGGTGTTTTTTGCCTACCGTCTTTACACCCGCAAATCAACCATTTTTAAATGGGCTTTTACAGCCTTAGTGTTCATTCTAATTGAAGGATTTTTAGGCAGAATGCTCGTGATTCAGGATTGGGTTGCTGATAATGTGTCTGTAATGCGAGCAATTGCCGTTGCGGTCCATTTGGTAAATACCTATTTCCTGCTCGCGGCTTTAACAATAACGGCGTGGTTGGGCAATAAGAGCGAAATTAAATTGCGTAAATTGCGCATAGTCAATTATCTCCTCATAACTGGATTAACTTTAGCAATAATATTCAGTGCAATGGGAGCGATAACAGCCTTAGGCGACACATTATTTCCATCGGAAGCTATCTCTTTTGACATTCAAAAAAATTTCGACCCGGCAAACAACTTCTTAATTAGATTGCGAGTGATACATCCAATATTAGCTATCTTATCCAGTAGTTACTTGATAATAGCAATCCGTGTTATAAAAAATAAGCAGCTAGGGAAAATGATTGATTTTAGAGGAAATTGGCTCACCGGGGTGATCATAGCACAAGTATTAGCAGGGGGGACGACCATCCTCACCTTGGCTCCACTATTCATGCAAATGCTCCATTTAATGTTTGCGGATATATTTTGGGTATCCTTAGTTTTATTTTCTGTTGAGACTTTAACTGTCGCGGAGCGGATTTCGAATGAGAAATAAAACCGAAAATTTAGACAAAATCAAAGTTACCCTTAGAACCCTGCTTATTTTTTCAGCCGTCACTATATTTTTGGGAATAGTTTTTGGGGGTATGAATAAACAGCTTGATACAAAAAATCTAGAAATAACGCACCAAATATTTGTAGGGATAGGTGGAATATTATTATTTATAGCCCTTGTGTATGGGATTAAAAATCTAAGGGCTTATCAAGCCATATTAAAAACAATGAAAACAGCCACAATCCTTATGATAGTCCAAATCTTGCTGGGTCAATTCTTGAGACAATCCCAGGATGAAAATTGGTTTGTAGGGATCCATTACCTATTTTCCGTGATAATACTTGGTCTAGTGTTAAGTTCAATTATCTACTTACTTTATACTGGCTCTCGAAATAATAGTGAAATTCCATTAAAATTTAGTAGCAGTTTTTCAAAGCATGCCGTTCTTGGTGTTTCTTTAGGCTTTTTAGCATTATTCAGTGGGATTTTTATATCTATCAGCGGGATAAGAACTTCTTGCTTGGGTTGGCCGCTTTGCGGGGGGAGTGTTATACCGCAAAATTTAAACAGCTGGATAATATATATTCATCGTATTGTTGTTTTATTGGTAGGCATTTACCTGGTTTGGTTCAATCGACAGGCTTGGCGAAAGCAAAGATCTCAAAGTGTCATTCTTACAGTCTCAAATTTATTTGTCGTAGTTTATTTTGCTCAAGGTTTTGTTGGGGCAATAAAAACCATCAGAGATTTTCCTATTTATATGCTGGTACTTCACGAATCAACTGCAGTGGTCTTAATAGGGCTAGGGTTTATCTTACTTACAGCAATCGGGATTGTTAACAGATCTGAAGAAGAAGAAACTACAGAAGCGAGCATCAAATTTGACTACAAACAAAGATTTAAAGATATTCTTGCGCTAAACAAACCGGTTGTTGTATTACTTCTATTGTCCACGACAATTGCAGGAATGATCATCGGCGCTGGGGGATTCCCTAAATTGGAAATATTTGTTTTTACCACTATTGGAGGCCTTTTTGCTGCCGGTGGATCAAGTGCAATTAACCAATATATCGACAGAAATTTAGATGGCCTAATGACACGGACCTCCAAAAGACCAATTCCCTCAGGGCGATTAATGCCAGCTGAAGGCTTGGCTTATGGGATGACATCTCTTGTAATTTCCTTCTATATTCTGGCAGGTTTTGTAAACATATTAGCAGCACTTCTATCGCTCGCTGGAATGTTATATTATGTAGTGTTTTATAGCCTGGTATTAAAGAAAAAATCTGTACAGAACATTGTTATTGGCGGTGGGGCAGGGGCAATTCCACCTTTGGTTGGATGGGCCGCATCAACTGGGACGTTGACGATCGAGGCAGCCTTCCTGTTTTTAATCATTTTCCTTTGGACACCACCACATTTTTGGGCACTTGCATTATTGCGGAAAAATGAATATGCTGCAGCGAATGTACCCATGATGCCCGTGATAAGGGGAGAGGAACCAACCAAAAAGTTAATTTTTCAATATTCAATCATATTGGTATTTACAACTCTTTTAATGTGGATATTTGGGTTGGCAGGGTGGATATATCTCGGTGGAGCGTTTTTCTTAGGAATTTACCTTATTTATTTGGCTGCAAAGGTGTTTTTTGACGGTAGAAATCGAGTTTATTACAAAATGTACCGGCATTCCAACTACTATTTATTATTTTTATTTATCATAATGGCAATTGATTCGGTTTATGGTTAACAATCGACATTAATTCGATTTTTCTATTAACAATTTCCAATATCACGAAATATTGAATATCCCTTTGGGGTTTTGGAAATAATTGTTATAGTTAATATAACAATGTTAGATTGTGGATTTCTTGAATTAGAACACACAGCTGATTGGGCTTTACAAGTTTGGGCCCCTGATAATACATCTTTGCTCGTTACAGCTGCGAAGGGTATGTATTCATTGTTAAAAATAAAGACAGACGCTAATGAATATCAAAACATTGTACTTCGCATTGGTTTTATAGATTATGAGGGTCTTTTGGTAGATTTTCTTAGTGAACTAATCCTTCTGGGAGAGCTAGAAAATATTGCTGCGGTTAATTACGATCTTAAGCTCGAAAACAGTCAATTAATTGCTAAGATACAGGCTGCAAAAATTTTATCTCAACAGAAAGAGATTAAAGCCGTCACATATCACAATCTCAAGATAATTCGTGCAGAAAACAGACTGGAAACTGTCATCATTTTTGATGTTTAATTTTCCATTTTATCAAAAAGGATAAAAAGAAATGAATATCCAGGATATTAAGAAAATAAGCGACTACGAGTGGGAAATTCCAAAAACCTTCAGAAAAGATATGCGGGTTCCCGTCAGAATATTTGCTTCTAGAAAATTATTGGAAGAAATTTCCGGAGATCGTTCATTAGAACAGGCCGTAAATTCAGCTACCTTACCGGGGTTGGTTGGGCATGTAATTGTCATGCCGGACATGCATCAAGGATATGGATTCCCTATTGGAGGTGTTGCTGCTACACAATTTCCAAAGGGCGTGATTTCGCCCGGGGCTATTGGATACGACATTAATTGTGGTGTGCGTCTCCTTGCTACTAATATTGAAATGAATAAAGTTCTCAATTGGCTAGATGATCTAGCCAATGCGTTGAATTATTATTGCCCAAGTGGGGTAGGTGTAAAAGGCCATATAAAACTATCAATCCATGAACTAGAAAATATATGCAGACAAGGTAGCCATTGGACATTGAAAAATGGCTATGCTTTTGACCAGGACATTACTTTTACCGAAGAGACAGGAAGAATCGAGGGAGCAAATCCTGAAAATGTAAGCCAAAAAGCAAAGCAGCGCGGTCAAGGACAACTTGGAACTCTAGGCGCAGGAAACCACTTTATTGAAATAGATCAGGTAGAAACGATATTTGACCATTATGCTGCCCAAAAACTGGGGTTATTTGAGGGTAATTTGGTTGTTCAAATTCATTGTGGTTCAAGAGGGTTTGGTCACCAAATTTGCACAGATTATGTGCGAGATTTTCAGAGTGCGGTACAAAAATATGGCATCATTCTTCCAGACCGAGAATTGGTTTGTGCGCCGCTAGATTCTCCAGAAGGTCAAGCCTATTTATCTGCTATGCGATGTGCAGCTAATTATGCCTTTGCCAACCGTCAAGTATTAGCACATTTTGCCCGAAAAGCATTCGAAGAAGTACTTGCTGGAAAGGTCGCAGACTGGAACCTACACCAAGTCTATGATATTGCCCATAATATGGGAAAAATCGAGACCCATATGGTGGAAAATAAAAAGATTAAAGTCTGTGTCCACAGAAAGGGTGCTACGCGCGCATTTGGGCCAGGAAGCCCCGAACTGCCTTCTGAATATCAAGATATTGGACAACCTGTTCTCGTTCCTGGCAGCATGGGAACGGCCTCATGGGTATTAATGGGAACCAAAGAAAGTATGGAGAGATCCTTTGGTTCTAGTTGCCATGGTGCAGGTAGGGTTATGAGTCGCAGACAAGCCAAAAAAACTATTCGAGGAACGAAATTGTTAGACCAGTTGGAAAAACAGGGGATACACATAAAAGCTGGGTCAATGCCCGGTTTAGCGGAAGAAGCACCTCAGGCATACAAAGATGTCGATGCCGTTGTTCAAACTGTCTCAGGAGCTGGA
>JARROY010000087.1:0-8298 GCA_037383445.1 Anaerolineales bacterium
AGGCTACAGATGGTGTATCTGAAACAGATTGGGATAATCTGAGAATTTTTGTTCTCGGATCATAATGGTCGGAAAGACGACCCGCCACTCGTTCAACTTCCACATCATATAATCGGGCTGTGCGTATTAAACGATCAACTGCATCTTTTCCAGTTATGTTTCTTTGATTTCTGATTCGGCTCCATTTTTTGTAAGCCGAGTTTACATACCATTGTGCAATCAGCATTAAAATGATTGCTGGTGCCATGAAAATAAAGTAGTTAAAGTTGTAAAAAAACATCGTGTTTCCTTTTTTACTTATTACTAGAAAGTAGTTCTATCGCTTTATCCAGTTGTGGATCCAGTCCCAACTCAATATCATTATCGGTAATCTCAACTACAAAATCAGGTTGGATACCAATTTTATGAATCGTTGTACCAAGAGGGGTTAACCATCTCGCTATTGTAATACTCATCAATCCTTGTTCATCCGGTAAAGTTACAGGAAGTTGAACAAGGCCTTTTCCAAACGTCGTTTGTCCAACAATAATTCCTCTGTGGTAGTCCTTGATCGCCCCAGCAAAAATTTCTGATGCTGACGCCGACCCCTGGTCAACGAGAACAACAAGTGGAATCTCCAATGCTATTCCATCGGAATTTCGTACAGGATAATTCTTTTGAGATTTATCGCTGAATTCTTCAACCAAGACATTTCCTTCTGATATAAATTTTTCCTCTAAGATCAATGATTAAACCTTTAGGATTTTGTTGTAGTAAATCCTTTAAAGCATTACGTAAATCTAGATCACCGCCATCATAAAATCTTAACAATCTCAGATAGGCGATATTATTATCTAAAATGTCCGTTTCAATATAGGGTATGGATATTTTCCTGCGGATTATTTCAACATCAAATGGCTCTGAGGAACCCTCTCTACTTATTGTTAAGGTGACCTTAGTACCAGCTGTTCCTAAAACCCGTGTTAATGCAATGTTAGGATCAACACCGGTCATATCATCCCCGTCAATGGCTATTATTTGATCTCCCGGTTGCAGCCCCACTTCTTCTGCGGGGGTATCTTTAATTGGGGAAATGATTGTCAAATATTCACTGTCAACGTCAACGAATGCTCCAATCCCCTCGTATTCGCCGCTGAGGTCTGAAATCCATTGTTCAGCCAAATCTGGATCAAAATAGTTTGTATAGGGATCATCGAGTGATGCGACCATACCAGCAAGGGCATGACGCATTAAGCTCGTCGAAGTGGTGCCTAGTGGCAATTCCAGATAGGCTAATTTATTCCAGGTTTCCCAGAAGGGTAAAAAGGTATCAAAAATATCATCTGGTGTCTTTGCGTTTTTAGCGGTTTCGCTGGGAGAGGGAGGGTCTTCGGGCATATCAACATCAGAGAGAGATAAGTTGTTTTGCTCAAGGAATAAAGTAATTCCCTCTATTGCTCCATTTGCAAGTATTTGGTCATCTATGGGTTGTTCTAGGAAGTTTTCGTGTAAAAGTTCGCGCGCGGTCCAAAAAGCTTCAAATAACCTGTCTAAATCTTTCGTAAAATCTATTGAATTTATTGATGGCGTTGGTGTGGAATTATCTGATTCTTCCTCAATCTGTTCTCCCTGATTAACTCCCATTGAAATTTCCGGCGTCGGCTCAGATTGGGTTAGTTGGGAATTAATGACCGGGCGTGCAATCTGAAAAAATTGATAACCCACATACCCTGTCGCTATAACCAAGACACATAAAAAAATTAGCGCTGAAGTTATTCCGATGATAATTTTTATATTGTTATTTTTATTTTGCATAAAAGATCCTATTTAAGTCTTATTCCTCTGACGATTCGATTTCAGATTTTCTTATTTTCTTAAAGTCGATTTGTTTGTTGACTGTTTCGTCATTAGATTCTACTAATTTCGATAATTCATCCAAGGCAGCATCTTCTTCCTGCCAGGGGGACCTTAGGTTATTAAGAAACAAGTGGTATACAGTGTCATTGTTGCTTTTACCACTTTGTTTAAACTTAGCAATTAAACCAATATTAAACGCGATGATTATGATAATAATTATTCCAATTATGATTGAAGGATCTATTGAGTTACTCATTAATTCCTAGCTCATCAAGTTTATCAATTATGTTTTTTATCTCATAAATTGTGGATATTGAAAAATCAGCACCAAAAGAATTTATATTTTTACCTACCAGAACTGTTTTCATTCCTAATTCTTTTGCTGGTAGGAGATTTTTTAAATTATCTTCGAACAAAACACAATTGATTGGTTCCGGGTTTCCGGCAATTTTAACCGCATAATTATAAGCTAAAGGATCAGGCTTGTTAACAAAATTCATTATAGTTACATCAATAATCCCATCAAATAGGTCCCTAATTTCTAAGGCGTTAAGCACACGTTCGGAGTGAGCATGATCAGAATTGGTAAATATCCACTTTGTAATTGGAATACTTTTTAAGAGGTCACGCAAGGTGTCGTCAGGTTTTAAGTACTGATCAATTGGGATATCGTGAACGAAATGCAAGTATTCGTATTGGTCTATTGAGTAATTTTCTTGCAACCCTTTTAATGTTGTTCCATATTTGTGATAGAAATTTTGTCGAATAGTCGGGATATCATCTTTCGGAATATTTAACATTTCATACATATAAATTTCCATCCGATTTGAAATTGCTTCCCAAATCCCGTTCTCGTTAGGGTAAACTGTTCCATCCAAGTCTAAGAACAAAGTGGTAATTGGCATGGTCAGAGTATACTCCAACTTTATGTTAAATTATTTGATTTTTATATTTGTGAGGGAATAGAGGAAGGTTAATTGTGGATCTCTACGAAAATTTGATTCGTAATTTTGGGACCAAGAACTTCCATTTTGGCGGAGTTATTAATGTAAATGTGGAGATTTCCATCAAATTCCGAATAATCAGAAATTTTAATTGTTGATTCAGGGACGATATCAATATCTTGAAGATACTTTAATAAATCGGAATCATTATCCCTGACGCGCTTTATGGTCGCGGATTGGCCAGGTCTTAAAGTGCTCAATGGAATGGTTGTCGTTATCGGTATTGAGAGGTCTTTGGCTGGAATAGGATCGCCGTGCGGGTCGTATTCAGGGTTACCAAGCGCATTCGCAATTCTATCCTCAAATTTTTCCGATATTACATGTTCTAATTTGTCGGCTTCTTCGTCTACTTCATCCCATGGGTAATTTAAAACCTCGTGCAAAAATAATTCTAAAAGACGATGGTGCCTAATTATCTCAAGAGCAATATCACGCCCCTTATCGGTAAGGATGACTCCACGATGCTTTCGATATTCTAGCAAGGGAGGTTTTAATGCAGCCAGCTTCTTGATCATGCCTGTTACTGATGCAGGGGTTACATTTAAATAATCTGCCAGCTGGGTGGTAGACGCGCGACCATCCTTTTGAGTTAAATCATAAATTGCTTTTAGGTAATCTTCTATGGATTGTGTTAGGGATTCGCGCATCTATTTTATATTTTAATTCTACTAATTAGGTAAACCTAAATCAATATTATTATTTTAACTTCATCTATCCAATTTGTCAACGTTCTTTTTTGCTTTACGGTTGGACTGAAAAGTTAAAATTTGATATCTTATAATTGTGTTATTAATAGATCAAAAATTTTATATTACAGATATTTCGTTGGAGAAGAGGAGGTTATTATTTATGCTTAACTTTAATCTTAATCAAAAAGGCTTTAAAAATCCATTCTAGATTAAAATAGATTAATGGTGTAATTGAAATTTGGAGGTTTATAAAATGACGATTAAACGAATTGGTGTATTAACTTCAGGGGGTGATGCCCCCGGAATGAATCCTTGTGTGCGAGCTGTTGTTCGAACAGCAACTTATCACGGCGTGGAGGTGATGGCGATCTATGAGGGTTTTCAAGGAATGATAAGAGGAGAGGTGAAGCAGCTTACAACTCGGGATGTTGGGGGAATAATTCAAAGAGGAGGGACAATATTGCAAACCGCCCGGAGCAAGGATTTCATGACAAAACCAGGTCAGCGTGAGGCTGTTCGTGAACTAAATGAAAACGGAATAGATGGAGTCATCGTCATTGGGGGTGATGGCTCATTGGCTGGAGCAAGTGTTTTGGCATCTTATGGAATTAATGTGATTGGTGTACCGGCCAGTATTGACAATGATATATTTGGGACAGAGATGACGATCGGGGTTGATACGGCTCTAAACACAATTATTAATGCAATTGATCAGTTGAGGGATACAGCTTCATCGCACAACCGTGCTTTTCTAGTTGAAACGATGGGTCGGAATTGCGGTTATTTAGCTCAGGTCAGCGCAATCATATCAGGCGCAGAAATGGTTTTACTCCCTGACAATGAGGTCGAAATTCAAGCTATAGCAAATTTGATTGAAGATTCGTATATTAAGGGAAAAAATCACGCAATTATTGTAGTTGCAGAGGGTGCTCCATTAAATGCTACAGAGATAGCCCAACAGTTAAAAGATCTGGATGTGGGATTCCATACCCGAGTTACAATTTTAGGCCATATACAGAGAGGTGGACGCCCGACAGCATTTGATCGTTTATTGAGTACGCGTTTAGGCGTAAGAGCTGTTGAGGCATTACTTGCAGGAGAAACAGATAAAATGGTTGGATTGAAAAGTGGAGATACTGCTCTGGTTGATTTGAAAGAAGTCAAGTCACATTCAATAACAATTCATGAAAAGTTCATAGATTTGTTTATGAGAGTTGCTTGAGTAGAAAAGTCGAGAGGGTGTAAAAAACGCCGGAGTATCTCCGGCGATTTTTACGAATAATAGTTGTTTAATAAAGGAACATAGGTTTTCCACGGGCTTTCCTAAGTTTGGGCTGGTACTGATCCGTGTCGTACAACTCATTAACGTCCACCTTTCTTGATCCTTGAGAAGGTGTGTCACCAGGTACATAAGTGTATAAACCATCCTGGAGTGCAACCATATGTCCAAAGTTCCTTCGATTAATTAAATCCATGGCCATATTTGCAAAGGTTACAGCTACCATAAGATCTAATGAATCTGGTGCACCACTGCGCATTAAGTATCCCAATTGTTGGTAAAGCGTGTTGATACCTGTGCGGGTTTTTAGCTCCTCAGCCGTGAGAAGACCTATACCACCTAATTTTTTGTGGCCAAATGCATCTGCTGCCCCAGTTTGAATCATTTCGCCATCAATAAATGTAGCACCTTCAGAAATTGCCAACATTGCATAATGACTTGGATTGTTTTGGTGATCTTTCTTAATTAATTCCGCAAGATGATCTGGATCAAAAGGTACCTCAGGGATAAGAGTTCGGTCCGCTCCAGCCAAGTAACCAGAAATTAGAGCAGTTTGACCAGAATATCTGCCAAACAATTCAATTACGGCAATTCGTTCATGAGATCCTGTCGATGTCCTTAGTTGGTGAATAAATTGTACACTACGTGTAACTGCTGTTGAAAAGCCAATACAATAATCTGTTCCAAAAACATCATTATCCATGGTTTTTGGGATCGCTACGATAGGGAAATTTTCTTCGAAAAGTCGGGCGCCGTAACCCAAGGTGTCATCACCGCCGATTGGAACGAGCACGTCTATACCTAAATGCTCTAAATTTTTCAAGACAGGTTTTGTTAAATCCATGATTTTGTTGGGGTCAGATTCAGTATATTGGCTCTTCAGAAATTCAGGCACTTCATCAGGATGCACCTTGCTTGGATTTGTTCGGCTTGTGTGTAAAAAGGTTCCCCCAGTTCGGTCAATTTTTCTTGTGTTTTGTTTATCTAAATTAATCGTACATAGATCTTGGCTTTTAGGATCGTCAGGATTGTAGTGTAATGGTCCCCACCAGCCACGCCTAAATCCAACGACCTGATGCCCTTCATCTATCGCACGGTATACAAGTGCTTTTATACATGGATTGAGGCCGGGAACATCACCACCGCCAGTTAAGACTCCTATTTTCATCTATACCGCCTCCAAATCAAATTGTATTGGGTTCGTAATAAATCCCAAAAATATCTTTCATAACAGTGATTATTTCTCCCAATGTTGCATAAGACCGAACAGCATCTAGGATAAATGGCATTGTGTTCTCAGATCCTATGCATGCGATTCTCAATCGATCAAGGCTTTGCCCAACTCGTCCAGAATCACGTTCTGAGCGTAATTTCTCCAATCTATTTACTTGACGTTCATATCCTTGAGGATCCATTTCTAAAATTGGGATGGCAATCTCCTCATCTTGTTTTATATATTTATTTACCCCAACAATATTTCGAATGTTTTGATCAATTTCTCGTTGATAACGGTAGGCAGCATCTGAAATTTCGCCTTGGAAAAAACTTTTCTCAATTGCTGGTAAAACTCCACCAAGTTGTTCAATCTGATAAAAATAATCATAGGCTTGTTTTTCAATTTTATTAGTTTGAGCTTCTATGAAGTACGACCCACCAAGCGGGTCGATTGTATTGATAACACCAGACTCTTCCGCGATAACCTGTTGAGTGCGAAGTGCAACTGTTACTGCGTGCTCGGATGGGAGGGCAAGGGCTTCATCCATACTGTTTGTGTGTAGAGATTGCGTACCGCCTAAAACTGCTGCCAGAGCTTGTAAAGCAACTCGCACGATATTATTTTCTGGTTGTTGCGCTGTTAGAGAAACACCAGCAGTTTGAGTGTGGAACCGCATCAACCAAGATCGTTCATTCTTTGCGCCAAAAGTCTCTCTCATTTCCCGTGCCCATATTCTACGCGCTGCACGGTATTTAGCTATTTCCTCAAAGAAATCGTTATGGGCGTTGAAAAAGAAAGATAATCGAGGGGCAAAATCATCGATATCCAGACCGCGTTTTATTGCCCATCTTGTATATTCGAGACCGTCTGCCAAGGTGAAGGCTAACTCTTGAGCTGCGGTAGATCCCGCTTCGCGTATATGGTATCCAGAGATGCTGATGGTGTTCCATTGCGATAGGTTTAAACTTCCGTATTCAATTGTGTCTGTAACCAACCGCATGGATGGTTCTGGTGGGAATATAAATTCTTTTTGGGCAATAAATTCCTTTAGAATATCATTCTGAATTGTTCCCCGAAGTTTTGCTGGTCTTACTCCTTGTTTCTCTGCAGCTACTATATACATTGCCCAAATTACTGAGGCCGGTGAATTTATTGTCATGCTGGTAGAAACTTTTTCAAGCGGGATTCCATTAAGGAGAATTTCCATATCCTTTAAGGATGAAACTGCTACACCACATTTTCCAAACTCGCCGATCGCTTCTGGGGCATCTGAGTCATAACCCATCAGGGTTGGTAAGTCAAAGGCAATTGATAAACCCGTCTGACCTTGGTCAAGTAAGTATTTAAATCGCAGGTTGGTTTCCTCTGCAGTTCCAAAACCGGCAAACATTCGCATTGTCCACAATCTTCCCCGGTACATGGTCGGGTGGATCCCACGAGTATAGGGGTACTCGCCAGGATTTCCAAGATCGTTTGTATAATCTAACTCGGGAATATCTAAAGGTGTATATAAGCCTCTAATTGATTCTGATGAAGTTGTGAGAAATTTATTTTGACGTTCTGGAAAACGATCTTTAAAATCTTTAAGGTGATTATTGTTCCATTCATCAAACCTGTCTTTAATTTCGCGGAGTTTTTGTTTTTCGTACATAATTCTCCTTGTTTATTTGAATAACAAATCAAAGCAATAAAAACAATTCAACTACACATTATAACATGTTGGAAATATTCTTTTTTGTTCGTAAAGAGGCTATCAAGCGGATTATTCACTAATCATAATTGTGACCTGCCCCAAACATAGTACCGGCCATTATGTTAGACAAACCTGAGAATTTTGTGAAGGTGTAGGGAGAAAAGTCTCTGGCACTGGGTGTTTGTAACCTAGAGCACTATGCGATCTAGCTGAATTGTAGTGTATTCTCCACCTCCAAAGCTGTTCTTCATCCTCTTAAACAGTTTTGCCATATCGCTGTGTCGTTCTAGGATGTCCGATCACCCGGTAAGCTCTGCGCTCAGAGACATCGTATGTTTCCATTACTTGATGCACTGCTTCTCTACGTATGTCCGGGTAGATCACTTTTTTGACAACACCTCTTTCAAGATCGCATAATTGAAAGATAAATCTGCGTCTAGCTCCTTGATCTGGAGATTTCCCTTTTCTAGATCCTTGAGTTTGCATGCTTGGGTTTGGGTTATATCCCCATATTCTTTCCGCCAACGAGAGTAGGTCTGTGGCGATATTACTAATATGCACGCCGATTCCTCAATACTCTT
>JARROY010000088.1:0-7571 GCA_037383445.1 Anaerolineales bacterium
AGGCGGTCCCTGAGATGGTGATTACAATCAATGCCGTAGCAAGAATTGTAAAAGCAAGAACTAATTTCCATCGTTTCATTTCTTTCTCCTTCGTTAATATAAGTTGGCTGGTTGGACATTTGGTGGCAATCTAAGAATTTCCCTTCAAGGATGTGGCTAATTTTGATGAAAAATAATGGGCAAAAATAAATTTCCTCCGCTCTGTCCGATGCTGGATAAGGGTAATATAGACTTTGTTGGTCTACGTTATCCAGTAAATTGATCATAAATTACAAAATTTGTTTTGTCAATCTTTTGGATCTGGGTGTCAAAATATATTTCTCAAAATGATCATCAAAAAGAAAATTACCCCCCATATGGCGAAAGTCCTACATTGCCGGTTTTGCCCGGTACTGGAGTGCTTCCGCCAGATGCGTGGGAGAGATATTTTCCTCACCACTCAGGTCGGCAATCGTGCGCGAGAGTTTGAGCACCCGGTGGTAACCGCGGGCTGATAACCGCAGCTGGCGCATGGCGCTTTCCAGCACGGATCGGCTGGTGGCATCCAGTGCGCAGAATTTGCGGATCTGCTCGACGCCCATGTCGGAATTGCATAACAGTCCGTCCTCCGCCAGACGCTCGATCTGGCGCTGCCGGGCAGCCTCGACGCGGGCCTGGATGGCCGCGGAGGGTTCCCCCAGACGGTCATCTCCAAGCTTCTCAAAATCGACAAAAGGGACTTCCACATGGATGTCAATCCGGTCCAGCAGGGGACCGGAGATGCGTTTCTGGTAGCGGGTGATGGCTCCATGAGAACAGGTGCATTGCCGCACTGGCGAACCGAGGTGCCCGCACGGGCAGGGGTTCATCGCCCCGATCAGCTGAAAATTTGCGGGGAAGGTAAGAGAGCCCTGCGCCCGGCTGATGGTAACCACTTTGTCTTCAATCGGCTGGCGCATGGTCTCCAACACACGTAGCCCGAATTCAGGCAGTTCGTCCAGGAACAGCACCCCGCGGTGGGCGAGGGAGATTTCTCCCGGCTGGGGCCAGTTACCGCCTCCCACCAGCCCGGCATGCGAGATGGTGTGGTGTGGTGCCCGGAAGGGGCGTGCTCGGATTAACGGCTCATCCTCGGGCAGCTGGTCGGCAATGGAATAAATCCGGGTAACCTCCAGGGCTTCCTCGAGCACCATGCGCGGTAAGATGCTTGGCATGGCTCGTGCCATCAGGGTCTTTCCGGAACCGGGAGGACCGGTCATCAGCATGTTGTGATTCCCTGCGGCGGCTACCTCCAGAGCGCGCTTGACATGTTCCTGGCCTTTAATCACCCGAAAATCGGTCTGCCCTTCCGCGGGGATAAATACCGTTTCGGGTGGTTCGAGTGGTTGGATCGGATCGATACCCATCAGGTGGCGGTGCAGGGCCATCAGAGAAGACACCGGGATGACCTCGATTCCCGGGATCAGGGCTGCCTCTGGGGCGTTCACTTCCGGAACATACAGCCTGCGGAACCCTTCCCGCCGGGCCAGGTCGGCCATCGGCAGCACTCCGCTGATGTGGCGCAGACTGCCATCTAATGAGAGTTCTCCGACGATCATGGCATCATCCAATGCTTCAGGCGGGAGGGCGTGTGCCGTGATCAGCACCCCAATGGCAATCGGCAGGTCGTAGATTGGTCCGACCTTGCGTATTGAGGCTGGGGCTAAATTAACGATGATTCTTTTTCGAGGATAGGGGAGTTCGGCGTTTTTGATCGCCGACTGGACGCGCTCGCGGCTTTCCTGGACAGCTGCATCTGGTAATCCCACGATCACCACCCCAGGCAGGCCAGAGCGAGTATCTACTTCTACATCCACCACTACGCCATCCAGGCCGATTACGGCGCAGGATTTTACGTTCGCAAGCATAAGTATAGTGTACACTATTAAATAAAGTTCAATGCCAAGATTCTTGATGATAAAATTAATTATGTTATTATGCGGTTTTGGAGATTATCAATAGACAAGGAAGATGCACATGGTATCTACTAAATCTACGACAGCCTGGGCAGAGATCGATGAAGATGGGAGGCTTGTCCTACCCCCAGAAGTAATTCAAAATTATGGATTGAAACCTGGAGCCAAAGTACGCCTGGATGAAGGGGGTAATTTTTTTCGTCTTCATAGGCCTATTACACATCTTACCAAGATCTATATTGAGCCCACGGTTGCCTGTAACTTGGATTGCATTACTTGCTTCCGGCATGCCTGGGATCAGCCAATCGGCAGGATGAGCGAGGAAACTTTTGAGCAGATTTTTCAAAGCCTTAAGCAGTTGGATCCGATCCCGGACGTGTATTTTGGTGGGATCGGAGAACCGCTCTTCCATCCAAAAACAACCGAATGGGTCGCCCGGGTCAAAACCCTGGGTGTGAGGGTCGAACTGATCACGAACGGAACTACTCTCACAGAGCGGAAATCTCAGCAATTGATTGATGCTGGCTTGGATTTATTATGGGTTTCGATTGACGGCGCTTCTCCGGAAAGTTATGCAGATATCCGTATGGGGGCCGAACTTCCGACGATCCTGGGAAACCTCAAACGGTTGTTTAAAATGAGGAAAGGAGGGCACTTCCCGATACCTGAGATCGGTGTTGCTTTTGTAGCAATGAAGCGAAATATCAACGACCTGCCAAAAATTATAAAAATGGGACATGGTTTTGGAGCAAGATATTATTCAGTCAGCAATGTACAACCAACAGTGACTGAATTGCAACAAGAGGGTCTTTATTCGCGTACAATGCGTAATATTGCATATTTGCCTTCACCTGTACTGCCAAAGCTTAATCTGCCTAAGATTGATTTCAACGAAGAGACACAGGCAGCTTTGACTGAGGCTTTTAACAGCGGGTGCAATGTCACTTTTGCGGGTAATAATTGGGGTGGGGCAAACGATGTCTGTAATTTTGTTGAAAGCGGGACAATGTCAATCGCCTGGAATGGGGATGTCAGTCCCTGCTGGCCGTTAATGCATACCCACATGAGTTACTTACATAACAAACCGCGATTGTCTAAGAAACATGTCATCGGAAACGTGGCTGAACAAGCTCTCTCTGATTTATGGCTTTCACCTGATTATATAGCCTATCGGGAGCGGTTACACAATTTTGTTTTTGCCCCTTGCACATTTTGCGGCGGATGCGATCTCTCGGAAGAAAATGTGGAAGACTGCTTTGGCAACACAGAGTTTCCCGTATGCGGAGGCTGTCTTTGGGCACAAGGAATTATTCAGTGTCCATGACGGTTAGGAGGCATTCTTTATCTTGCTCTTTTGGTATACTAAAAACAGGAGACATCCATGCGCATTCGGTTTTTTGCTAATATGCGGACATTAGTGGGTCAAGATTGCCTAGATCTTGGAGAGCTTGAAGGGGGGAATACTTTGGATAATCTATTAACTGCCCTCGTCGAGCGGTTCCCCCAAATTTACCCGCATTTATTTAATTCTGCCGGGAATTTGCGCCAAGATGTTCCTATCTTCATCAATGGTCGCAACCCGCGCTTGAGGAGTGAGGGTGGGGCAGCCTCGATTCCTTCAGATGCAGAGGTGAGCTTTTTTTCGCCCATATCAAGCGGTCGGATGAATGTTGAAGTGTTGCGTGATGCCCCTTTAAACGTAAAGGATCAAAATCATGAAAATTAATTTTTATGCTACTTTGCGAGATATTGCTGGGGGAAAGACGATTGAGTTCCCATTAGATCACGGTGTAACGGCGAGAGAAGTCTTGGACGCCATTATAAAAAAATTCCCTGCTATGGAGAAAGAACTGTTGAATGAAAATGGACATCTATATGGTCATGTTCATTTCTTTATCAATGGACGTGATGTGCAGTTTACCGATGAGGACATTGAGACACGGATTTTACCCGGTGATTTAATTAGCGTTTTCCCGGCTGTTGGCGGCGGATAGTCATTTTCTGATCACGAATAGGAAAACAACACGGGCGACCAAAAACTGGTCGCCCGTAGTGTTTTGTTTCAATCTATTAGAAGAGTTATATGATCTCCAACTCTTTCAGTTTTGATTCAGGTACAACTCCGTTGATCCAACCACGTCCGGCATAATACTCTTCCAGCATTTCGTCCAATTCACAGACTTGGCCTTTGCTCCCACCCATGGTGGAGGGTTCATCCGTAAAGCGTTTTGGCAGGTAGTCACTTCCTTCACGGAAACCATTTAGGTTGTTGTAGTAGCGTTCAAGGTTGTAGACGCGTTCTCCAACCTTGAGCAGATGTTCCGCACTAGATGGAACACCGGTCATGGCTTCGTATTGAGCGGCGAAAGAATCCATCGATTCAGCAAAGGTGGCGAACTTGCATACGTCCAGGCAGTCTGTAACGGTGTGCACATTTTGGAAGACAATCATGAGATCGCCTTTACCTTTCCATTCGAGCGGGTCAACCACTTCTGAAGGACCAAGTACGTTTCCAATAACTTCTGCAGCGGGAATGTAACCGCGCAAGTGGCAAGCGCCTCGGTTGCTGGTGGCATATCCGATACCCATCCCCTTGATGCCACGTGGGTCGTAAGCCGGGATAGCCAGGCCTTTGACTGTCATTGCCAATTCAGGGTGTCCAAAATGCTTTGCGGTTGCATCGGTCCCTTCTGCCATCACATCCCCCAAACCTTTGCGGTATGCGATCAGACCAGCGATTTCAACCATTTTCTCACCATCGCCCCATTCAATTTTTGGATCGCCATTGGTGTAGCCCCTTTGCGAGGCTTCCATATAAACCGAGATGGGGTGACCCGTTTCAATGGCATCAAGACCGTAGTCATTGCACAGATCGATCATTTTTGCCACCACACGGGCGTCGTCATTGCCGCAGTTTGCGCCCATCGACCAGGAAGGTTCATATTCCACTGATTCCATTCGCAGACCGGCATATGGTCCGTCTTTGATCTCAACTTCCTTCTTGCAAGCCACCGGGCAGGCGTGGCAGGTGGGGTTACCGACCAGTAAGTTGTCATTTACATATTCACCGCTGACCTTCTCAGCATCTTCATAGGCTGCAAATTGGCTGTTTTTAGTTGGCAGACCACCAATCACATTGGTCATGTTCATCAGCACATTGGTTCCGTAAACGGAGAGCCCGCCTTTACGAGGAGAGGTAACCACGCGTTCATCCATAATTTCAGCAAGGGCTGTTTTATGTGCCGCTTTCCATTTTTCTCGATCAGTAGATTTGACGATGGCTTTTTCTGCCTTGACCACAATTGCTTTAAGGTTCTTGCTGCCCCCAACGCATCCAGTACCTCCACGACCGCTAGCCCGGTCATCTTCATTGATCCAGCAGGCAAATTTGACCAGGTTCTCACCTGCTGGGCCGATGGTGATCACGGTCAGGTCTTTTTCGCCGTATTTATCCTTGAAGTGTTTTACGGTGTCATGCACACCTTTGCCCCACACTTCAGAGGCATCTCGCAATTCTACAGTTTCATCACTGACGTAAGCGTAGACCGGCCTATCTGCTTTGCCTTTGAACACCAGGCCGTCGAATCCTGCCCAGCGCAACCGAGCCGCAGACCAACCGCCATGATGGCTATCGGTGATTGTGCCTGTAAGGGGTGATTTTGTCACCACGGCCATTCGGCCGCTCATGTTGGCTTCAGAGCCGGTTAGGGGTCCGTTCATGAAGCACAGGATATTGTCTGGTGAGAGAGGGTCCACCTCGGGGCCGTTATCAAACACAAACTTTACCCCTAACCCCCTACCGCCAATATATTTTCGGGCCAGATCCTCCGAAACGGGTTTATACTCCGTTTCACCCACAGAGAGATCCACCCACGCAATTCGATTTGCGTAACCGCCAAGTGCCATAGTATTTTATCTCCTTTCAATATGCCTTATAAATACATTAACATTTTAGCAAATCAAAGTCAAGAAATATTAGGCTGTGCTGAATCAAATAGGTATAAGACAATAGAAAGCATGAGATGTCCAAAATCACATCAAACAAGCGGGCAACGCAATTGCGGCAAAACAGTCGCCAGTTTTCCAAACAACATTACCCGAAATATTCAAGTCATTTGATCGACTTTGTGCCCACTTAATTCAGCACCACAAATATTTATAAATATTTGTTTCTGGATTTAAAACAAAGACCGGTCAGGATGTCCTAACCGGTCTTTCTATAAAAGTTGATTTGAAAGGCTAGTTTTCGGTAAATTCGCCTTCTAAGATTTCACCTTCATCATCTTTGTCTTTGCCATTTTGGCCGCTGCCGTTTCCGGATGGCTGGCCTTGTCCACCATAATTGGGGAAGTCTGCGCCAGGCATACCACCCGGTGCTCCGGCCTGCTGCCCTTCTTGAGCATAGAGCTGCTGACTGAGGGCATGGAAAGCGTTCTGCAAAGTCTCAGTTTGCTTTTTGATGCGGCTGACGTCTTCGCGCTCAGCGGCTTCGCGTAAGGCTTTGATATCCGCTTCAATGTTTTCCTTATCTTTGGCAGGAACTTTATCTCCCAACTCGTTAAGCGTTTTCTCTGTCTGGTAAGCCAGGCTGTCGGCGTTGTTCTTGGCCGTAATCAGCTCGCGCCGTTTCTCATCCTCAGCCTTGTTCTGCTGTGCCTGCTTGACCATCTCATCAATGTCGCTTTCGCTCAAGTTGGTGCTGGCCGTGATGGTGATCTTCTGTTCTTTGCCAGTCGCCTTATCTTTGGCGGTCACGTTTAAGATGCCGTTGGCATCAATGTCGAAGGTGACCTCAACCTGCGGCAATCCACGTGGTGCAGGTGGAAGTCCTTCCAATCGGAAACGTCCCAGGCTCATGTTATCACTGGCCATGGTGCGTTCACCCTGCAGAATGTGGATGTCCACAGCGGTCTGGTTATCTTCAGCCGTTGAGAAGACCTCATTTTTGCGAACCGGGATGGTGGTATTGCGTTCTATCATGGGGGTCATGACTGCACCAAGGGTTTCGATCCCAAGGGTCAATGGCGTGACATCCAATAACAGAACGTCCTTTACCTCGCCTCCCAGCACGCCAGCTTGAATGGCTGCACCAACTGCAACAACTTCATCGGGGTTGACTCCTTTGTGAGGATTTTTTCCGGTGAGTTGTTCTACCAGTTCCTGCACCATGGGCATTCGGGTGGCGCCACCAACCAAGACAACCTCATCAAGGTCTGAGGCGGATAATCCAGCATCTTTCAGAGCGGCATCGAAGGGGGTTCGGATGCGCTCAACCAGATCTTCAGAGAGCTGTTCAAATTTTGCCCGGGTGATCTTCATCACCAGGTGTTTGGGGCCGCTGGCATCGGCGGTGACATACGGCAAATTGACCTCGGTCTCCATGACCGTAGAAAGTTCAATTTTAGCTTTCTCCGCGGCTTCACGCAGTCGCTGCAATGCCTGCCTGTCGCTGCGCAGATCGATACCTTGCTGCTTCTTGAATTCATCGGCAAGATAGTTAACGATTTTTTCATCCCAATCGTCGCCACCAAGGTGGGTGTCACCATTGGTGGATTTAACCTCAATTACGCCATCACCGACTTCCAGGACCGAGACATCGAATGTTCCGCCTCCCAGGTCGAACACCAGGATGGTTTC
>JARROY010000089.1:0-7495 GCA_037383445.1 Anaerolineales bacterium
GGGCATTGGGACCAGGTCCACCATCAAGATAAACTTCCAATTTGCTTTCATAACGGACATTCTCATTGACAATGGTTCCATCCGGTGTGGTTGTAAATATTGCCCCAGTTGGACCGGCTGCCAAGACACCACCCGTGATCAGAGTCAAGCAAAGCACCAATCCAAACAGCAAAACAATCTTTGAACTTTTTTTCATCTCATTTTCCCTTCAAAAAGTTAATTGGTTGATTAAAAAAACCTTGGCAGATTTGGTTTATTCGTCTCTTACCAACACCTCCTTCCCACCTGAAAATCCAGAAAATAAAAAAACCAGCTACCGGGCCGGTTTCGCTCTCCGCTCACCAAAGACTGTCTCCGCTGGCTGATGAATCGCTGTTGTGAAGGAGAAAGCGACCAATAACAGTCTTTGGATCTTAGCGTCCCATTTAGAGGATGTCTATTTGATTGTTTTGACAAGAATGCTCATCAATATAGTACTCAGGTACTATCTCTTATTTAAAAGATACAAAAAATAATTCTGATTGTCAATAAACTTGACCAAACATGTAGGATTATTTAATACTTAGACAAATGAGGCGGTGGAAATTTCCACCGCCGCATGACCGCTGCTGCTAAAAACCTAAAAATTCAGCAGTTATTACTATGAAATGTTGGCGCTGATCGGGCACTCACCCATTCGTGTGAGACTTGACGCGCGGGTCAAATTGGGTTTTATACAATTCGGCATACAACCCACCTTTGGCCAGCAGTTCGGCATGCGCACCTTGCTCCACCAAGCGGCCATCCGCCAGTACCAGGATTTTATCCGCCGCCAGGATCGTCGAGAGCCGATGTGCGATCACCAGGCTGGTGCGTCCCTTCATCAGCGGCTCGAGCGCCTGCTGGATGAGTGCCTCACTGGTCGAGTCGAGGTGGGAAGTGGCTTCATCCAAGATCAGCACACGCGGGTCCTTAAGCACCACCCGCGCAATCGCCAGGCGCTGTTTCTCCCCACCGCTCAGGCGGTAGCCCCGCTCACCGACGACAGTATCGAAACCATTGGGGAGCTGCTGGATAAATTCGTAAATATTGGCCGCTTTGGCGGCCTGAATCAATTCGGTTTCGTTGGCCTCCGGCCGTGCGTAGGTCAGGTTGCGCCGGATGGTATCGTGGAACAGGTAGGTTTCCTGGGTGACCATCCCCAGCTGCTCGGCGAGGGATTTCTGGGTCACATCCCGCAGGTCGAGTCCATCCAGCAGGATGCGTCCTTGGGTCGGGTCGTACAGGCGCGGCAGCATATAGGTCAGGGTGGTTTTCCCGGCGCCGCTGGGTCCGACCAATGCCACCAGCTGACCCGGTTCGATCTCGAAATTGAGGTCTTTGAGTGCATAACGGCGGGATGGAATGAACGCCGGGGTGTCGTTTTCTTTGTCTTCCTGGCTGCCGTTGGCGGTTTTCTCCGCCTGGTGAATTTTGATCCCAAGCCGCTGGTTGGCTTCCATATAATCAAAGGAGACATCCTCAAAACGAATCCTTCCAGCCGCTTTTTCCAGCACAACCGCATCGGTTTTGTCTTCAATCTCAACCGACAGGTCTAAATATTCAAACACGCGTTCAAAGCTGACCATGGACGTGATGAACTCCACCTGGATATTGCTCAGCGCTGAAATCGGCATGTACAGCCGGATCAGGTAGGCGACGAAGGCCACGATTGTGCCCGTGGAGATAGTTTCCAGAATGGCGAGATACCCACCCACCCCGTACACCAGGCCGGTGCCGATCGTGGCCGCGATTCCCAGTCCAACGAAGAACCAGCGCCCGACCAAGGCCCGGCGGATGCCGATTTCCCGTACGTTCCGGTTTACCTGGCGGAAGCGGTTTTTCTCCTCATCCTGGCGGCCGAAAGTTTTCACCAGCAACGCGCCGTTGATCGTCAGGGTCTCGGTGATGATGCTGCTCATATCCGCATTGTATTCCATGGCTTCCCGGCGGATATCCCGCAAAACTCTGGCGATCCGGCGGGCGGGCAGCAGGAATAACGGGAGAACGATCACCGAGAGCAGGGTCAGCCGCCATTCGATGGTGAACATCACCACCAGGGTGCTGACCAGGCTGAAGGTATTGGTCACCAAATTGGGCAGCGTATTGGTGACCGCACTCTGCGCACCGATCACATCACTGTTCAAGCGGGAAACGATCTCGCCTCGCCGCGTGTGCGTGAAAAAGCGCAGGGACATATTCTGCAAATGTTCGTACAAAGCCTGGCGCAGATCATAGATCACTCCTTCGCCAAGTTTTGCGCTGAAATAACGCTGGGCAACATCTAAAAAGCTGGCTGTTACCGGAATACCGACCATACCGAGGGTCAGCCAGATCAGGCGTCTTACATCTTTATTCGGGATGACATTATCGAACAGGTCCCGGTACAGCAGCGGCGGGACCAGCTGGATTAAGGAAGTTATCAAAATAATCAGCAGCACCAGGGCAATCCAGACCAAGTATGGACGGGCATACCCGTAGACTCGTTTAAGCAAGACGCGATCCACTGTGGGTTTCCCTTTGGATTCATCTTGCGAAACCAGCGCCCACCAGCCCCTCCCTCCACCATGCATCATAATTTTTCTCCAAATTTAACTAATTGATCTAATCCTCAGAGTCAACCACTCATAGAAGTCTTACACTACGTGGAAGACCCTTGTGTTGGCAATTTTAATCCTTTACTTTGTCCTCAAAATACTGGATAATAAAGATGGAGGTTTTTGTATGAAAAATGTTCCACCTCTGAAGTACTGAAACCCCGGCCGTTTTTCAGTTTATTTGCCGGGGTTTCAGCTTTTAAAGCAGCTTAATGGATGCATCCTTTCCCAGCAGTTCTGGGGTTGGCATAATTTTATCTCTTTGCGTGGACATAATCTCCTCCACTGCTCGAACTGCATTCCCCACCCCATCTTCAGCACGGATTTTTTGGCCCAGCTGTGCTGCCCGGAGTCTAATTCCTTCATCTTGCACTGCCCGGGTGATGGCCGCTGCTAACTTGTCTGCGGTAAGTTTAAGACGCGGGATGGGTTTTGGGCCTACCCCCAATTTTTCCACCCGCCAGCCCCAGAAAGGTTGGTCTGCAAAGAAAGGCACCACCACAGTCGGCGTTCCCGCCCGCAGGCTGGCGGCTGTGGTTCCTGCTCCGCCGTGGTGGACGGCCGCCGCCACACGCGGAAAGAGCCAGTCGTGGGGGACATGATCCACCTTAAGAATATTCTCCGGTAATCCCGATCCACCGAGGTCTGTCCAGCCGCCCAGCAGCACCGCCCGCTGCTTTGATATCCGCAGTGAGTCCACCACCAATCTGGTGAGGTCATCCGCTTCTTTGTCTACCATGCTGCCAAACCCGATGTAGACCGGTTTGGGTTCCCGAGACAAGAAGGTTTCCAACTCCGGGGATGGCTGCCAATCCTCCTGCTGGTCGAGGAACCAGTATCCAGTGAAAATCTGGTTCTGGTCATAATCGGGCGGGAATGGAATGACATAGCGGCTGAATCCGTGCAGGATAGGATACTGGGAAAGATCGAGGTTTACATACGCTTTCCAGGAGAGCTGGGGAAGATTGAGCACGCGTTCCCGGTCTCGGTTGATCATCTGATAAAACAGGCGGTAAAGGAAACGGTTGTAAAAAATATAGCTCTGCCGGTTGATAAAACCCCGCAAAGGCAGCCAATCTGGCAGAATGGCACCCGCGGAATATGGGTACGCCCGAGTTGGCACCACCGGTTGAAGCACGCTTGCAAACATCGGGAGGTTCAAAACGGCTCCAACATGAACACCAACCATGGCCGCCAAGGAAGAGAAGATCATTAAGTCTGCACCCTGGTTGGCCTGCAAAAATGTCTCGGTAAACTCGCTGCCAATCTGTTCGACGATATTTGCCATCCAGCGAAAAACCTTGATCGGGTTGTTCCCCAGAGCGCGGATGTCCACTTCCAAAGCCTTCAGCGGATCAGCCGAGAGATAGGCGTACTTCAATCCGTTTTCCTGGACAAACGATTCGAATATCCGGTCAACTGCCAAGGTAACAGTATGCCCGGCTTTACTCAAGCCGCGACCCAAAGCAATATAGGGCTGTACATCCCCGCGCGAACCAACCGTGGAGATCGTAATTTTCATCTGCTGCCCTTCCAAGGGTTTGAATAAGATTTTAGCATTTCAATTCCACAATTATAAGCGGCACCTCATGTATAATCCATATTATGACTTCAGAAATCATCCTCACCCTGTCAATCTTGGGCGTAGTGATGCTGTTGTTCATCACCGAATGGCTGCGCGCTGACCTAGTCGCCTTACTGACTCTCTCCGTCCTGGCTTTAACCGGTCTGGTAAAGCCAGATGAAGCCCTCTCAGGGTTCAGCAGCCCTGCCGTGATTACTGTATGGGCAGTATTTATCTTGAGTGCAGGGTTAGCCCGCACAGGGGTAGCTTCCTGGATGGGACGCCAAGTGCTCCGCCTGGGTGGTGGCGGGGAAAAGCGCATGCTGTTTGTGGTCATGGCCGTGGCGGCAGTGCTTTCCGGTTTTATGAACAACGTTGGCGTAACAGCTCTGATGCTGCCGGTGGTATTGGATATCTGCCGCCGCACAAACCGCCCGCCATCCCTAATGTTGATCCCACTGGCTTTCAGCGCATCATTGGGGGGTATGATGACCATGATCGGTACACCGGCCAATATCTTAGTCAGCGATATCCTGGATAAAGCCGGTTTCAACGCATTGGGTTTGTTCGATTTCCTCCCATTTGGAGTGATTGTCACTTTCACCGGGATAATCTACCTGATGACTGTCGGGCAAAAGCTGCTGCCCCAACGAGATGTTACCAAAGAATTTCATGAAAATGGGCGCGATAAATTGGATACTTTTTCAATTGAAGAGCGCTTGTTCGTCATCACGCTGCCGGAAAAGACCCACCTGGACGGTCTTACCCTGGGCCAGAGCCGTTTTGGATCTGTTCTCGGTCTTAACGTGATTGGTGTGATGCGGAAAGGTCATACCAATTTGGGGCCGAACCCGGAAACGGTCTTACGCGGTGGTGACCGCCTGCTGGTCACAGGGCGAGCCGACCAGCTCCTCGCCTGGAAGAAAACACCTCAATTCCAGCTGCTCTCAAACCACAGTTCCCCTGAACATCTCACCTCCGAGGATGTCCAGCTGGTTGAAGCCAGATTGTCGCCTAACTCTTCAATACTAGGTAAAAATCTAGAGCAGCTCCACTTCCGCCAGCAGTATGGCGGGATAGTGCTGGCACTGTGCCGTAATTCGGGGCCCATTCATTACGCGCTTGAATCGGTTATCCTTCAACCTGATGACAAACTGCTGATGATGGTGCACAAAGGACAGATTGCAGCTTTAAACAATGAGAAAGATCTGATCCTTTCCGAGACGAATGCCTGCCAATACCAGCTGGAAGATGCCCTCAGACTGATCAAGATTCCGGCTGGTTCACATCTGGCAAATAAAACCATTGCTGAAATCCACCTGGGAGACGCCTACCGGATGGGCGTTTTCGGGATCATGCGTGACGGCAAAACGATCCTGATGCCAGTAGCCAATGAAACCATCCTGACAGGAGACCAGCTGATTGTCAAAATCAGGCCAGAATCGATGGCCATCCTCGATTCCCTGCATACTCTGGAGATCGATACCGCGGCACACCCCAGCTACGAGGACATGGAATCTGATACCGTGGGATTATTGGACGTGGTTATTTCCCCACAATCGTCTCTGCCCGGTAAAACGCTGCGTGAAGCCCACTTCAGGGAAAAATATGGTTTGAGTGTACTGGCCATCTGGCGTGCCGGGACAACCAAGCGTTCAGGGCTGAGAGATCTGCGCTTGCAATTCGGGGACGCACTACTGGTATTCGGGCCGCGCGAACGACTCAATCTGATGGCAAGCGAACTGGATTTCATCCCCCTAACAGAAAAAGTGCAGACCCCACCTCGTCTAAAAAAAGCCCCGATTGCTGCTGTTCTTATGGTAACAGTTGTCATCACAGTTGGGCTGGGCTGGATTCCTGTCTCCCTAGCCACAGTGATTGGTGGTGCCTTGATGGTGCTCTCGGGTGGTTTAAAAATGGATGAAGCCTACCGTTCAATTCAATGGAATGCAGTCTTCCTGATTGCCGGAATGATCCCTCTGGGAATTGCTATGCAGACTTCGGGCACAGCTGAGTATCTGGCCCTGGCATTGGTCGCTCGTCTGGAACCTTTTGGCACTTATATCATGGTGGGTGGATTTTTCCTGCTCGGCGTACTGACTTCCCAGGTGATGCCCAACGCAGTGGTTACAGTGCTGCTGACTCCAGTGGCCATTTCTACCGCCAATGACCTGGGGGTATCCGCATATTCTCTAGCGATGGTGGTGGCGATTGCGGCATCCTCCTCCTTCCTCACTCCGGTCGGACATGCGGCTAACATCCTGATCATGGGGCCGGGTGGGTATAAATTCAGCGATTACATCAAAGTTGGTCTACCGCTGGTATTGGTCACCTTGCTGCTGATCATATTTGTGCTGCCCATTTTTTGGCCGCTGTAACGGCGTCTTCAATGGTACACTTACACCCAATACTAGTTCAGCTAGAGAAACATATATTAACGTCGATCAAATCAGGTAAGGAAGAGATCTCATGATGGAAGAGAGGATTAAAAAAATTGCTGACTACGCCCGGGAATATCTCTTTAAGATGGCTGTGAAAAGAGATGGGCCTTTCGTCGATCCAGACTACCGCTGGCAGCACACCCTGAGAGTAGTGAACATTGGTCGACAAATCGCCGAAGCTGAAGGGGCTAACCTGGAACATGTCATCGCAGGCTGTTTACTGCACGATATGGCCCATTTTGATGACGATGAAAACTATATCAACCACGGCCGCTTAGCGGCAAAAAACTGCCGGCCTTTCCTACATGACCTGGGGTATTCTGAGGAAGATATCAACGCCATTTGCTATGCCGTGGCGGTGCACGTCGATGGCGAAGCCGACTTCGACCACCCAAAGACGATCGAAGCCGAGATTGTCAGTGATGCGGACAACATCGACCGTTTCAGTGCGTACCGCATCCTGCTTTACTGCCAGCCCGAAGTATTCGATTTTAAAGGGTTGACCGAAAAACTGGAAGCGAGATTAAAGGTTTTACAAGATTACCGCGGCAAACGCCTGATGGGTACAGAGACCGGGCACCAGCTCTTTAACCAGAAACTTGACCGCCAAATCGAATTCTATCAGGCGATCCTGGCCCAAAGAGAGATCACCAAACTGCCGGAATTAAGCTAACCGCTGCAAGTTGATTGACCGTTAGCGTTCAACCGCTAGAAACTACTTACGTATATGACCCAACCTTTCACTTTCACGCTAGAAGCCCAGGATGGGCAGGCCCGGGCAGGGCGTTTCTCCACCCCGCATGGGGAGATTCTCACCCCAATCTTTGCCCCGGTCGGCACTGCGGCCACCGTTAAAGCGGTTACCCCGGCCCAGT